>DATNHH010000221.1:0-3125 GCA_035605055.1 Nitrososphaerales archaeon | reverse complement strand
ATGACAAAGGTCCTGCAAAGATCCGACCAATAGTTGTTGTAAGAAGCCTGAAGGTCCAGGATTATCGTGTCTCCCTTTTTGAATTTGCGTCCACTCGCCCACCCCCCGACTTCGAGAGACCTTTCTCCGGAAGCATAATCCCCGATTATCCAGCCGAACGGTCCGAATTTCTGAAAAGCTCGAAGGTTCGTTTTGCGATAGACGTCTAGTTCAGTCTTGCCCAGCTCCGAATTTTTCTGGGCGGTTTTGTAAGAGTAATCAATCATCTTAGTTGCAGTCTTCAGGTTCTCAATTTCGTCGCTGCCCTTTGTCTTGCGCATCGAGAGAATGGTTCGAGAAATGCCCACGAGCTCCGGCCCGCCTCCACCGCTCAAAATAGCGGATCTAAAAGTGTCGGGGAGATGCCATTCCTCGATTCCGAGTCTTCGGATTCCTGAGTGCTTTTTGTACCACTTTTGAAACTCCGAGGATAGAGTATCGGCGTACGTAATCATCCGTTCATTTAGGTCATAGTCAACGTAAGTGGATATTTCTCCTTCAAAGACAAGCTCCAACCCATTTTTCCCGGTCTGCTTTGCCACCCAAGGATTGCTCAGCTCCCCTTTCCCAATTAAAAACGAGGCTTTTCCACTATTATCGATGGCAAGAAAAGAAGTAGACCTCGGCCCCTTCATCAGAGTGAGATACATGTTGAGGTTTGAAGGGAAACCGCTAAAGTAGAGAATGTGCTTCGGGTTGGAAATAATAGAAAGATCGATGTTCTTTTCCTTCATCTCCGAAGCGAAGAGTTCCCGTCTCTCCTTTGGACTATTGATACTTTTTCCGGGCAATTTGTTATCTCGCCGTGAGGTCGAAGCGAGATAAGTGTTTTTCTCGGTCCTTTCCTGTTAATCAATCCTAAGCCTGGATTGAGCTTTCAACTGTTCGAACGGCCTTGTTCTCGTTGAATACCTGAGTCGCCTCGCGAACCGTCGCATTCTCGTGAACTACCGCTCTAATTCCCTTGATCATGGCAACAGGGTTGTCATTCTGCCAGATGTTCCTGCCCATGTCAACGCCGACGGCGCCTTCCCTTATCGCATTGTAGGCAAGCTGTAAAACGTCTGTTTCGCTATTCAGCTTCGGACCCCCGGCGACAACTATCGGAACCGGGCAACCGTTCACTACTTTTGTAAAGTCCTCGCAGTAGTAGGTCTTTACAACATGGACTCCTATTTCGGCGGCAATACGACAAGCCAGGCTGAGGTATCGCGCGTCTCTCTTCTCCAACTCTTTGCCAACTGCAGTGATTGCCATCACGGGCATGCCATACTCCTCGCCTTCGTCGACGAGTTTTGCAAGATTAAGAAGCGTTTGCTTTTCGTGATCAGATCCAATGAAAATTGAAAGAGCGACCGCACAAACATTCAGCCGGACAGCTTCACGCATCGAAGTTGTGATACCTTCGTCGCTCAAGTCTTCATGAAGAACGCTAGTGCCACCGGAAACCCTGAGCAAAATTGGGGTGACCCATTTCGGATCTACCGAGGTTCGAAGGACTCCTCTTGTGACTGCAAGTGTGTCGGCAAAAGGAAGTAATGGTTCTATCGTCTTCTTGGGATTCTCCAACCTGTGGGTGGGCCCCATGAAATAACCGTGATCGCACGCGAGCATGACGGAGTGTCCCGTTGAAGGTTTGATCATTCTCGATAATCTATTCTTGAGTCCCCAATCCATTTTTTATCCCGACGGTTTTGAAAATGGGCAAATCGCCTATTAATTTATTCATATGAAAGAACGCTTAAAATGAGTCAACCTTCTTGAAATAACGAAAATGAAAGTAGCTCCAGTCCCAGCGGGAATGAGGATTACTCAGGTGGCTGTTGTAGTGAAAGACCTAAGAAAAACCATGGAATCCTACCATAAAGTTCTGGGCTGGGGGCCGTGGAGTGTATATGAGCACAAGCCGCCAATACTCCATGATACAACTCTGCATGGTAAGCAGGTTTCCTATACAATGCTCGGAGCCGAAGTCCACTGCGATCCGATCGACTTCGAAATCCTAGAACCGCTCGACGGTCCCAGTATTTACAAGGAGTTTCTAGAGGAGCGTGGAGAGGGTTTGCATCATGTTTCGGTGGTTAGTCCCAGAGAGGACGTCCACGCCGCCTTAGATGATTTCAAGAAGCAGGGAATCGAAGTCGCTATGAGTGGCTTGATAGGTAATATCGAGTTTTACTATATGGACACCGACCCGATGCTGAAGATGGTCGCGGAGACAGTGAGCGGTCACGCGATCTCGTTGAAGCCGAGCTGGACTTATCCTTAGGTCCCCGCCGCGCGCCATAAGGGATTCAGCAGTCCAGACTCCGAGATCTTTAGGTTTGCTCGATAAATATTCAGCCAATTTTCGTACAGAATGGAGTATTGTTTGTGAACCTTCATTCTGGGTTTGAAGGTCTTCTCGATCCGCACCAGATCCTCTGCGCCGGACTGCAAGCTATCGTAGAATCCGGCACCTACTCCTGCACAGATCGCGGCCCCTAGCGCTGTTGATTCCTTGACCACTGGAATATTGACCTGCACTCCCAGAGTGTCTGAGATGATCTGAGGCCAGAGAGAGCTTTTTGATCCACCTCCCGCAAACGTAACTTCGTCAGGTTTTGATCGCGTTATTGACTCTATTATTTTCAGATGCCCTAAAGAAACGTAGCCGGCTGCTTCCTCGATTGCTCTGATGCACTCCTTTTTCCCCGAGATCTGCGGATTTGTAATATCAAATTGCAGAAACGAGGGAGAGGCGTGAACCCAGTATTTCGAGTTCATCAGATTCGAGAATAGTCCGAGTACACCGTTGCTACCTGGCGGGACTGGACTTGCTTCATTTTCCATTAGCTCGTACGCATCCACACCCAGCTTTATCGCTTCAGCTTTTTCCTCCTGGCAAAAGGCGTCCCTGAACCAGCGCATGGTCAGGCCGCAGTAAAATCCAATGCCTTCGAGCATCCACTGACCTTCGATTGTACTACACAGAGTCCTTAGTCTGATCTTAGGATCGATGAGTGGTTTATTCAGCAAAATGGTATGCTGCCAGAAACTTCCGCCCAGGATCGTGACCTGGCCCGGTTTTGAAACGCCGATTCCTG
>DATNHH010000220.1:0-11897 GCA_035605055.1 Nitrososphaerales archaeon | reverse complement strand
GAGGAGCCGCTCTACCACGCGGCTCATGAAGATTTGGCGAGGCTCTCAAGGGAGGTCGATGTCCAGATCGCGGGTGGAGAAGACGAGAACGGTTTCTTCCGATTCAAAGAACTGATCGACGGAGATTGCTTTGACATAATCCAGGCTGACGTTTCCGCGTCGGGAGGAATACTGCAGTTGAAGAAGGTTGCCGCCCTCGCTGAAGCTGCAAACAAACTATTCGTCCCACATTCGTTCGACGTTGCAATTACCCTCGCTTCCGCACTGCAACTTATCGGGTCGGTCCCCAACGCGCCGTTCGTTGAGTACGGAATAGATCTTCCTGCCCTAAACTGGGGACATGACAAGATGCTGAAGAAACCGATCGAGGTATCGAAAGATGGTTACGTTAAAATCCCCGACGGGCCGGGTCTCGGGATCGAAATTGACGATTCCTACGTCGAAAGGCATAGGGTTAATTGAGTAATGGCAAAGTTTCGCGCAGTGACCGTTCCCGAACCGGGGGTAATTGGCGTAAAAGAATACGAACGTCTCGAACCCCGACCAAAGGATGTCCTTCTCAGGATAGAGATGACTGGCGTTTGCGGAACTGACCCTCATATTATCTTCGACGAAAAGCCGCTACCATGGATCACCGCAAAGTTCTATCCGTTCATCCCAGGTCACGAATTCATCGCGCGAATCGAAGAGGTGGGGTCAGATTTTCCAAGGGTTGATCCCGACGGCGAACCGATCAAAGTGGGCGATCTGGTTGGCGTTAGTGTCGAGGACATGGACTCCTCCCCGTGTGGTAGGTGCTACAACTGCGCGACAGGATTCCCCGTACTTTGTTCACAACGTGTTCCCAAGGACTATCCGATTCTGGAAAAGGGCTGGCAGAGAGGATGGGCGGAGTTCAGATACACGCACGGAGCGGAGGCGGTCTATAAATTACCTGAGGATCTACCACTGGAGGCCGCAGTCCTTGTTGAACCTCTTTCGATTGCGGTAAGCGCTTTCCAGCGAGCGGCTATGGGAGCTTCATGGCTTTACCAGGGCATGGGACCTGGTAAGACCGTCGTGATCCAGGGTTCAGGACCGATAGGAGTGTTACTTACCGTGATGGCAAAACTTTCTGGGGCCGGGAAGGTTATCGTAGTCGGAGCGCCCGACAACAGACTATCACTCTGCGCTCAATTTGGAGCGGATGATACAATCAGTATCGAAAGGATAAAAGATCCAGATGAAAGAATTTCCCGGGTCAAAGAGCTGACGCCTCTCGGGATAGGTGCTGACGTCGTCTTTGAAGCCGCTGGCGTGAAAGGAGCATTTACCGAAGGCATCGGCATGGTCAGGGACAAGGGTACATTTGTAGAATTGGGGCATTTCACGGACAGAGGTTCTGAATTGGTCAATCCATTCTTGCTGTGCTCTAAGAACATCAATCTGCTCGGTGTTTTCGGCGGCATGCCGACTGATTTTCTATTTGCAAAGAGAATACTCGCGCGCTATCACGAAAAAATACCATTCGAGAAGATCGTGACGCACAGGTTTTCACTCGACCAAGCAGATGAAGCCCTGAAAGCGATGCGGAACATGGACAGTATGAAGACCGTGATTATTCCCGCGAGTTGACTCAAGTTGCGGTGTAGCCACCGTCGACAGCGATCACCTGTCCCGTGATGTAGCTGGCTGCCTGAGACGCCAGGAACACTACTACTCCCTTAAGATCGTCCTCCTCGCCCATCCTTTTCATGGGATTTGAATCCCTGATTTTGTCACCGAATTTCTGGACGAAGGCGCTCGTCATCTTGGACGGGAAGAAGCTCGGAGCGATCGCATTTACAACGATCTTGTCCTTAGCCAGTTTCACCGCGAGCTCCCTAGTCAGGGAAATGATGCCTCCCTTACTCGCAGTATAAGCAACCGTATTCATGAAATCCGGTGGCGCAACCAATCCTACGATCGAAGACACGTTGATGATCCGGCCCCACCCGGAGCGTTTCATTACCGGGACGACCACCTGGGACACGAGAAAAGTTCCGGTGAGATTTGTCTTGATTACCTGCTCCCATTTCTCAAATGGCATCTCTTCAAACGGGGCGCCCCAGGTCGACCCGCTGTTATTCACCAGGATGTCGATCTTTCCAAATTTTTCTTCAACGGAAGTAACGAGTTCGTGTACGCTGTTTTTCTCTGTGACGTCGAGCTGTCCCGGGAAAACAGTTCTTCCTGTTGCATTTGATATTTCTTTGGCAACTGCAACACACGATTCGAGATTTCGAGAGGCGATTGCGACGTCAGCTCCGGCTTCAGCTAGAGCGGAGGCCATCGTCTTACCTATTCCTCTTCCGCCCCCGGTCACAAGCGCAGACCTGCCGGATAGATCGAAGAGGTCACGCGATTTCAAGATGTAATTCCACTCTCAGGCTAGACTCGAACCATTTATTTCCACTAAAAGATTTATGCAGAGGCAATATTTGCAGACTTTCGATCTTCGGTGGAAGTTCGGATCGGAAAATCCGACTACATCGCATTTTTCAGGTTGTCAGAGGCCGTGCTTCAAGATCTGCTTCCGATACTTCCGGACGAGGAAATCGTATCGCTTGTGTCAAACTCGAACTGGGTAGCGCTCCCCATGTCTGGCGAAACGAGCAAAGAGGAAATAGAGAATCGGCCCGACGCGCACATCGACCTGAGGCTCGATGGCGCTACCGTTAGAATCGGTCTCCGATGCAATACGGTCTCCAGCGTCGAAAAGTTACAGAACATTCTGGAAGATTACCACTCCCGGGAAAAGGGCACTCTTCTTGAAGCGATGAAGGGTCTTGATGGCGATTTCCAGACGATCGTGTACGCAAAGGTAAAAGAACATAATTGGTCCGAGCGGGCAAACTACGACTCTAGGTTTCAATTGCAAACAAACAAAATAGACGAGACTGCGATCGACCTGATGTTTGAGAGGGCTAAACAAATCCGCACTGAGGGAATCGACAGGATGAGAGATGAAAACAAACCGTACAACCCGGTCACACCGGTGATTGACGTCGCATTCTCGACGATTGCAAGAGATGATGAACAATTATTCAAGTCGAAACTTTCTCAACTGAAACCGATGTACGAAACTTGCTTTAAGGTTAAGACCGCGACTGCTCTAAAAGCGGAATTGCGCCGCAAGCCAAAGACAAGAGAAGTGATGTACTGCTGCCCAAAATGCGGAAAAAACTACAGCAAGGATGAGGCTAGAAGCAAAAGGTTTTGCGACGACGACTGGATGAAGATACGTGCAATCTTCATTAACAACTGACACCAATTTAGTATCTGTTTTCACAGATCTGAATTTTATTGGGCACCGTTCAGGAAAAGCAGTTCAAGAAACCTGATGTCGTTGGAAAAAAGCCTCCAAGGTCGCTCGTGGTTCCGAGCACTAATGTCATCTCTACCGTTAACAGAATCGCAAAGAAGCACCGGGAGATGGCACAGCTAAAGTCTCCTCTGTTTGATTTCTATCTTGTTAGTGAGCCGGATCTCATCCAGGAAATACTGGTAAACCAGCACAAGAATTTTGTGAAGGGGGATTTTCTGCAGAGGACAAAAAGAGTCTTCGGCGAGGGACTTCTTACCAGCGAGGGAGATTTTCATCACCGGCAACGGCGGCTCGTACAGCCTGCGTTCAACCACTCTAGGATTGCAGCATATGCGGAGACTATGATCTCGTACACAGATCGTGTCTTGAGCTCGTTGCGCGATGGAAAAGTTCTGGATATCCACGAAGAAATGACCAAGTTGACGATGGCGATAGTGGCAAAATGCCTCTTCAACGAGGATGTCGAGGAAAAATCCAGCTCCATTAGTCGTTCTCTGACCGATATTATAGAATACTTCAACCGGCTTTCCAGTCCGTTCGCGTGGCTTTTGGAAAAATTACCGAGCAATCGCAAGTACAGCCGGGCAGTGGGAATTGTCGACGGAATGGTCTACGGCATGATCGAAGATCGACGGAAAAACACACGAGATTACGGGGATCTTCTCTCGATGCTGATGAGCGCCAGAGACGCGGACGGTAACGTAATGTCGGATAAGCAGATTCGTGATGAAGCGCTCATCCTCTTTGCAGCTGGGCACGAGACTACCGCCAACGCACTAAGCTGGACATGGTACCTGATCTCTAAGCATCCCGAAGTTGAGGAAAAATTACGCCGAGAAGTTGACACAGTCCTCGGGAGTAAGCGGCCTTCATATGACGATGTGCCCAAACTTGTCTACACGACAAACGTCTTGACCGAAGGAATGCGAATCTATCCGCCGGCCTGGATTCTTACGAGGCAGGCGTTGAACGACTGCGTAATCGGAGGATTTTCGGTTCCCGCGGGGACGGATGTTCTCATGAGCCAGTACGTTGTTCATCACGACGGACGATTCTTCAAAGATCCTGAGAAGTTCGATCCTGACCGTTGGACGATGGAGTTCAGAGCGAAACTGCCTAAATTCGCCTACTTTCCTTTCGGAGGAGGTCCAAGAGGCTGTGTGGGTGAGCCATTTGCATGGATGGAAGGCGTCTTGATAATTGCGCGTATGGCGCAGAGCTGGAACTTTACGCTAGCCGAGAATCAGAAAGTAGAGATGCTACCGAGAATCACTCTGCGG
This sequence comes from Nitrososphaerales archaeon, assembly GCA_035605055.1. GTDB lineage: Archaea > Thermoproteota > Nitrososphaeria > Nitrososphaerales > CADDZS01 > DATLTL01. The sequence continues at coordinate 7,271 of DATNHH010000220.1, read as the reverse complement.
CCCAAGAACGGGATAAGGATGATAGCGACGCAAAGAGAGAGCTCACGGAGATGAGCTACTTGGCCTTTTTGATGAGTTCGAATAGATAGCCCGGTGTGAAGGGCATCTCACTAGCCGTCGCTCCGACACTCGACAGCGCGTCGCAGACAGCGTTTGCGATTGCAGCAGTTGAAGCGATGGCTCCTGCCTCTCCTATTCCTTTTATTCCGAGCGGGTTGGATGGCGAAGCTGTCACGGTTCTATAGTTGTGGAAAAGAGGTATGTCCTCTGCCAGCGGAATCTGGTAATCGAGGAATGAGCTTGTGATTAGTTGACCGTTGTTGTCGTGCAATATCCCCTCCAACATTGCCTGCCCTAAACCCTGGACAATGCCACCGTGGATCTGTCCTTCGACGATCATCGGATTGATTACCTTGCCGCAGTCGTCCACACACGTATACTCCAGGATCTTTGGAGTGCCCGTATCCCTGTCGATCTCAGCGACGACGACATGCGTTCCAAACGGGAATGTGAAATTCTTTGGCGCAAACGCGCTGAACGCGAAGAGTACTGACTCGACCCCTTCTGGTAGTTTTGCGGGCTTGTAAGATAGAGACGCTACTTCTTGGAAGCTTAGCCTTTTCTCAGGATTAGTCTTCGACCGAACGACTTCCGGCTCAAAAATGAGATCATCTGCACTCGTCCCGAGATTATGTGCCGCAATAAGTGCCATTTTGTCCCTGATTTTGTTTGCGCACATTAGGACCGCAGTCCCTCCTAGGGAGGCCGACCGGCTGCCCGCGGTAAAAGTCCCCCAAGCAAGCTGCGAAGTATCGCCATAGCTAACACTGATACTATCCCTCGGCGCACCGATTACATCAGCAACAATTTGGGCAAATGGCGTTTCGTGTCCCTGACCATGGGGAAAAGTTCCAGTGGTGATCATGACTTTCCCAGTTTGGCTTACTGTCATCGAGGCAGTCTGCGGGCTGTCGGGATCGAACCCGCAGATCTCGACGTAGCTGACAAGACCGATTCCAATCAGTCTCCCGTCCTTTCTCGCCTGGCGCTGTACCTCCCTCCATTTTTCGTAGTCAGACAGATCTAGAGCTTTTTGGAGAGTCATAGCATAATCTCCGCTGTCGTAACTAAAACCGGTCCGTATGTCGTATGGGTACGCACCTTTCGGTACGAAATTAATCAACCTAATCTCCGCAGGATCCATTCCCATGACCTTTGCCAGTTCATCAATTGCCCTTTCAATGCCAAAGGTTGCTTCCGGCCTCGCTGCACCCCGATAAGAATCGTGAAGGACCTTGTTGGTGAAGACGACAGTCGCCTCCCCCTCGTAAGCTGGGATGACGTACGAGCCACTTATCATACGAATCGTGAAAGTGACGTCGGAAGAGTCGCCGGTCAGATAAGCTCCGGCATCACCGATCAGCTTTGCACGCAGTCCGAGGATCTTTCCGTTTTCATCGGCGGCGAGCTCGATGTTCTGGATCTGCCCCCTGCCATGGGTCATCGTCTGAAAGTTCTCGGTCCTGCTTTCGATCCACTTCACAGGCTGCCCTAGTTTCATGGAAGCGATGCATACTAGAAGGTCTTCAGGATAGGTTGCAAGTTTCGCACCGAAGCCGCCACCGACTTCGGGTCCGATCACACGAATCTTATTCTCAGGAATCTGCAAAATATTGGATATTGCGGATCTGACACTGAACGGAGATTGCGTCGAAATCCAGAAATTCAGAAAACCTGAAGCAGACGAATAATCTGCAAGACACGCACGGGGTTCCAGCGGCGCTGGCGCTAGCCTCTGGTTCAGGTGTTTGACCTTTGCTGTTTTGAACGCCCTTTTGAAGGCAAGGTCTACGTCGCCAAAAGACAACCTATCAACAAGTGCCACATTACTCTGAAGAGAGCTTTGAGCGATAGGGCTTCCTTTTTCCATCGCTTTTTCCATGTCAACAGCGGCCTCAAGAGGTTCATAGTCGACCTTGACGAGTTCAGCGGCATCCAGTGCGTGGTCTTTGGTATCAGCAACAACAAATGCTACGGCTTCTCCAAAGAAACAAGCTTCCCGGCTTGCGAGAACGGGCCTCGGTATCTTACGGCCATCTGGCATTGGGAGGGTGTGGAGGACTACATTTTCCAGCAGATCACTGTGAGTAATCACCAATTTCACGCCAGGAGCTCGAAGCGCTTCTGAGGTATCGATTTTTCTGATGGCTGCGTGCGCGTAAGGACTGCGCACTACAATCGCATTAAGCAAGTTCGGAAGTCTAAGGTCATCGACATACTTGCCCTGTCCAGTGATAAGCCTCGGATCCTCGCTCCTTTTCAGCGGCTTGCCAAAAGCGAGAGCAGATTCTGTCACTTCAACCTGTTTTTCAACTGTTTCAAAAATTTGCTGTTGGGCCAAAGTGAAATGATAACACAACAGGACTGTTTTATGTCTTAGTAGACCTCATGGATTCTCCCCAGGAACCTTTACAATTTAGCTCGCCACATCCAAGTTTAGATCTGTAAAAGTTCCCCGAAATCTATTACTTTGAACTCTGAGCGCGGACTTTCTTCTCTTAGAATCGACTTGATCGGACTGGGATCTTCCTTTGTTTCCTCCCAAAGATTCCAATGCATGGGGACAACAATCTTCGCTCGAAGGTCTCTAGCAGCCATGGCAAGCTTTTGAGCATTCATGTAGTACGGTTTCTCTGGAGTCGGAATTTGCTTCCCGAAATTAAGGAGCGCAACGTCGACACTGTAATTGCTACCGACTTCTTTGAAACCCCCGAAGTAGGAAGTGTCTCCACTATGCAGAATGTTACCGCGCGGCGTTTCTAAGAGTACCATCACTGCCAACGACTCGTAAGGATCGCTCGAGCCAAAGACTCGAACTTTGAAAGATGGAGAAATTTCGAGTCGCGACCCGGGTGATACCGTGATCGCTTTTGGGAGAGGTAAACCGCCCTTGGTCGCTTTGTCTGTTGCAGATTTTGGTCCAATGAAAACAGCATCTGTAGACTTCACGATTCCTGCAATAGTAGGCACATCGCAATGATCCGCATGTTCGTGAGTTGAGATCACGGCAACGGCTTTCCGAACTCTTTCGGGTGGGAAAGGGATCGAGTAAGCCCGGTGAGTTGTTCTTTTTGGGTCTGGTGGAACAAGCCACGGATCAACATAGACAATTTCATCTCCAAATCGTAAGACAAATCCTGCTCCGCTGAGACCCCAGATCCTTAAACTCTCGATGCTTGGAGAATTTTCAATCTGATCGAGCAAGTTATCGGATCTTTCTTGTTGCATTACTTGCATAGAGATTCGCGCGGCTAAAAACAGTTTTTGTATTCAAAATGCCAATTGTTCGATTAAACGAAATCATCTCGGAACAATTTTTATCCGCCTCGATAAACACAAGTGAATAGATACTTTCCTATGCCGAGAAAATCCCAAACGCGACTGAAAATTTCGCTTGACATTGGAGAAAACGAGAAAGATCCAGCCGAATTTCGAGATGCAATAGTTCTCGCAGAAAAATTGGGGTTCGATGTCGCCTGGCTCGGGGATCATTTCATGCCGTGGATGGATAGCGGTAATCGTTCGGCGTATGTTTGGTCACTCATCGCCTCCTCTCTTGAAGCATCGAGGAAGATCAAGATTGGACCGTACGTGACTACTCCAATCGGGGCGAGGTATCATCCAGCCCTAGTTGCGCAGGCATCCGCCACACTTGACAACATGTTTCCAGGAAGATTTCTTCTGGGCGTGGGCACAGGAGAAGCGGTCAATGAAGCAATGTTTCTTCCAAAAGGTTGGCCGTCGTGGAAGGAAAGAACCGAAAGATTAGTTGAAGGAACTCAACTGATGCGGAAATTATGGACGAGTACTTCTTACTTTGATTTTGACGGCTCCTTTTTCAAAGAGAAGCAGATTTTCCTTTACACGAAGCCGAGAACCAATCTGAAGATCTACTTTTCGGCCGTAGGAGAAAAATTTGCAGAGATCTCCGGAAGGTACGGTGACGGTCTGATTACACTAGGATCTCGAAACCCTCTGGAGAAATGTCGCGACGTGATATTTCCAAGCTTTGATCGGGGAGCGACGAGCGTCGGTAAAGATACGAACGAGTTGGAAAAAATCATGTCATTGAGTTTCACGATGGAAGATCCTGACACCTATTTGAAAACTCACAAACTTCACGCTGGTAACCTGGATAGGAGAGCCCTCTCCGAGCCCGATCCCAGGAAGATTGAAAATATGGGAGCTAACCTGCCGGATGAGGTTATTCTGAAGAGTACGAACTTCTGCTCCGACTGGTCTGACGTCGTAGAACTCATCCATGGGTACAAAGAGATAGGTGTTAACCAGATTGTTCTCCCATCAGGCCCTGACAAGAAAAAAATCAGAGCATTCGCAAAGAAGATCCTTCCGAGTTTCAAATGAATTCTCCTTAAACGGGAAAGTAGCGCCAAGAAGCCAGTTTTTACTCCAGACTTTTCCCCAGTCTAATCCAATCAGAATATTAGTACCTATGAAGACAGTCTTGGTCAATGCCGACCCAGACCATAGATGACCTTGATACTCCTTCCTTGCTCCTTGATATGGACAAGATGGAACGGAATCTGCACAGGATGGCGGACTTTACCCGAGAATGCCACGTTGATCTCAGACCACACGTAAAGACTCACAAGATTCCAGAGATTGCAAAGTTGCAAATCGAAGCAGGCGCAAAAGGAGTCTGCCTCCAGAAGCTGAGCGAGGCGGAGGTGTTTGCTGATCACGGGATCACGGACATTTTCATCACAAACGAAGTCGTTGGGAAACACAAATACCCGAAGCTTGCACGGCTGGCCGATAAAATTGATCTCAAGGTTGCCGTTGACAATTACGATAACGCCTTCGAAATTTCAAAAGCCTGCTCGGAAATTGGAACAGAGCTCAAGGTGTTGGTCGATGTTGACGTAGGTCTTCATCGCTGCGGAGTTTTGCCAATCGAAGCTGGTGACTTGACTGATAAAGTTGCACGTCTTAAGAATCTAGTATTCACCGGAATCATGGGGTACGACGGACATGCTATGGGTGGAAAAACAAAAGAAGAGCGGGAAAAGATCCCAAACGAAGCGATGGATCAGATCGCAATCGCACAGAAAGAAATCAAGCGGCGCGGTCACGAAATCAAAGTCACAAGTGTAGGATCCTCTGTCAGTACATGGGTTGATGCCAAGCGACCAGAGGTTACCGAGGTTCAACCGGGGATGTATCTCTTCAATGCAATCAACTTGGTCGAAGCTGAGGTTGCGACGCTGGATGACTGTGCCCTCACTCTCCTCTCTACTGTCATGAGCAAGCCGACGGAAGATCGAGCTATTTTGGACGCAGGAAGCAAAGCATTTCACTTTGACCACTGTGCCTATCCATGGCTTGTCGGGCTTGAAGGCGCTCAAATTTACGGTTTCTCAGAAGAGCACGCCAATGTTTCTTTGAAAGGTTCCAGCCGTTCACTTAAAGTCGGAGATAGAGTACAAGGCATCCCTCAACACTGCTGTACGCTCATAAACCAGCACGATGAGATGATTGCCCTAAGAAAGGGGAATGTAGAAAACGTCTGGAAGGTTGCAGCGAGAGGCAAGATGAAGTAGGAATCCATCGCTCTTGGATTTCTGAGTAGTTTAGTCAAAATTGGAGCATATTCGGTCATGAAAGTAGCAATCATAGGAGCTGGGAGCGCAGCATTTTCGATAGCATGGATCAGGGACCTCTGCATTATGAAGAGCGCTCCCGGAAGCACTTTTTCTCTTGTCGACGTTAACGAGCAACGCCTTGATGCGGCTTACGGTCTCGCGAAGAGGTACGCGAAGGAGCTTGGCGTCGAAATAAAATTCGAGAAGTCTCTGGATCGACGCAACGCTCTGCACGGCGCAGATTTTGTTTTGAACACTGCTTTTCCAAGCGGCCACGACTACACAGAGAAGATGCGAGCGATCGGGGAAGAGCACGGCTACTACCGCGGCATCGACAGCGTCGAATTCAATTTTGTATCTGACTATTACACTATACTCGGTTACAAACAGTATCAATTGGCTCTCGATATAGCTTCAGATATGGAGGAGATCTGTCCCGATGCTTTTCTCCTACAAGTAGCGAATCCCATTTTCGAAGTCGCATCACTTTTGCGGAAAGAAAAAAGTAAGATCAAGGCGATCGGGTTTTGCGATGAATACATTGGAATCTATCCGTTCATGATGGCTCTGGGCCTGAGTCCAGCTGATGTTGAGTTTCAAGTTTCGGGCTTTAACCACTGTATCTGGCTTACAAAGTTCAGGGAAGCAAATACTGGCGCCGACCTATATCCAGTAATTGACGATTGGATCGCCAACAAAGCGCCGGAGTTCTGGCGGACAACAGAGATAGGCCTTTGGCAGGAAACGCTGAGTCCGGCTTCTGTTGACATGTACAAGATGTACGGGCTGTATCCCATCGGGGACACCACGAGGAGTTTCACTTGGAAGTATCACTACAACCTCGAAACTGCAAAGAAATGGTTTGGACATCTAGGCGGAACAGATTCAGAAGTCGGCCTTGAGCTGAGGCTGAAAAGGTTCCAGGCTGGCGTGGACAAGTTGTTCCGACTCACAAACGATCCTAACGCCAAGCTTACGACTGAAGTTCCGCCCGAAAAGGGGCATTCGGAATTCTCCGATTTTATCGATGCTGCTATGACTGGAGAGGAGAAGAGGCTCTCTCTGAACATTCCGAACAATGGATTGCTCCCGCAGTTCCCGCAGGATCTTGCAGTTGAGCTCCCTGTGGTGGTTTCTAAGGATGGAAGAATGAAGCCAGAACACGTTGATCCGTTCCCGAAGAGGCTCGTTAATTTCGTCTTAATTCCCAGGATGATGCGCATGGAATGGGGACTCGAGGCTTTTAGGGCGGGGAGTAGAGAAGTCTTGGTCGAGATACTCATCCGGGATCCGCGGACAAAATCAGAGAAGCAGGCGCGTGAAGCAATCGAAGCAATAATGACCATGCCGGAGAATTCTGAAATGGCTAGGCACTATAGATGATAAGATCCATTTCTAGAAAATTGCTTCCTCTGATTACATGAGAATGGCTTTGCATTATTTCCAGCGTTTCCTAATCTAGTTGGTTTCTTGGGAAAGTCAAAACCCAAAATCTGGATCCTTATATTTTGAATAGTTTGCGAAAATAATTTCAAATACGTCTCTCAATTATTGAATAAGCATGAAAATAGCAATCGTGGGAGCAGGAAGTGCTGCTTTCTGGGTTTC
>DATNHH010000219.1:0-6008 GCA_035605055.1 Nitrososphaerales archaeon | reverse complement strand
ACAAATAATTCCTTTCCTGAACGCTCAGCTGACGAAAATTTACAACAACAAAATCTAGGAGAACTGACGAAGACTTGACAGAACCATATTTTTTTCTTAATGAATCAACGGGAACTAGTATTAAAAGAACTGGGAAAAATGCCGTTGTGAACTCGAGACTTATTACTTCTTGCATTCGCTGCATTCGCATAATTTCCTCAAATAGTCGAAAGTATAGATTCCCAGATTGTGTCCATCGCTCCAGGTAATTTTCAAACCATATTTTCCCACTGGCTCGATTGCTTCCGGAACGACGTCAGCTCTGACATCGGCCTTTGATGCAGAATAAGTTCGGCCAAAAATCCCAGGCTCGCCCTGACACATCGCGCAGGGGCAGGAACTCCTCAGTGAAAATGCGTAGTAATCTGACCTGTGACCATCAGACCAGAGGATCGAAATCGTTTCCTTCTCTCCCACTTTGGAAACGTTCAACTCAAGTGGTTCCATCTGCATCACATCCTTTTCCTTTCTGAACGATTACGAAATAATCGATTCGACAATTGTGATTGGTAATCAGAGGCAAAGATTTTCATCTTTAAAGATAACAAGAGTATCAAGATTGAGATGACCGTTTTGCCAGAGGGCAATATTTCGTACTTTGTGGATCCTAGCGCGGCTCCAAAGATATCTCAGCTTCCAGGCCTAGAAACTTCGATTCTGTCAGGACTGTACGGTGAGAAGATGATGATGGTTCTGAGCGCCACATTACCTGGACAAAGCGTCCCTCGGCGTTCACATCCACATGAACAGATCGGGATGGTCCACTCTGGAGAAGCCGACTAAGGATCGGGGAGGAGGAGCGGGTTGTGAAGAAAGGAGACTTTTACCGTATCCCTTCAAATGCGCCACACAGTGACACATGCATTGGGGATGAACCTTTCGCAACGTTGGATATCTTCTATCCCATTCGCAAAGATTTCATAAGAAAACTCGGCGATCGAGGTAACAATGCTGGAAAATCTCGCACGATCGCAACAATTCATCGCATTAGAGAGAAAAGAAAGATCAGATGTCGCAAGAAATAACTTTCGAAGGAGCAGAACCAAAAGCTGAGGTTTTCATGAGTAAGTTAACGAGTTTCGAAATGAAATCGAAACGCCATGATCTTATGAAATTCAGATTCTCGATTCAGAATGCAATTATAAATAAGAGAAACTAGTCCTCCCAAGGACTTGTCACTAGAGCGCCCCCGGTTCTGCCCAAACTGCGGCCATCCTGTCATCGATCCGGTCTTGACCAGCTATTGCAGCAATTGTGGCAAACCATTACTGAATATGCCGATTCCGTACAGCCATTCATTTGGCTATCCCTGGAAGAAGGTCGTTTACTTTGAACGGTGTCTTTCAAAGTCCTACTGGCTGTGGAGGAGGAACCAGGCACTAGTTGTTCCTACCTTGTTGTCGGGCTCAATTGCGGTCCTCAGCCAGTCTATTTTCATAATATTTGGAATAGTCCTTCTGGTCGATCTCGAGAATAATGGGACTCTTTCGCAGATGGTTGCTTTTGTCACAAAGGCTGCGTATTCCAGCGCTCTGTCGATATTCTTCTCGAGGGCGGTGTTTTATCCATTTTTGATATTGATCGGATCTGCGGTGATCATTACGGTCGTTGTTTCCATTCTCGCAAATGGATTCGTGCTCTCGGCAGAATATGTTTCTTACCGCAAAGCTCTGGAGGGAAGGAGAGTCAGTGTGGGCGAAGCGATCTATTCGGTCAAAAACAAATGGATGGCGATGGCGTGGACTAGCGTTCTGTCGATCCTGATCACGTATTCTCCCATTGGGCTTGCCTGGATTTCAGTTGCATACTCCCTCTACTCCTCCAGTGGTAATCCACTCGCGCTTTTTGGGTCTCTTGTATTCTTGCTTATTGGAGGAGTCCTTTCTCTGCTCATGTCGTTTTTCGTAATGTATTCTACCATCTCGGTTGCGATAGAGGATGTTTCAGGTTTTGCCGCGATTCGCAAAAGTTTCCAGAGATCTTCTAGTTACTTCGGAACATCTCTCACCTACGCGGTAGTGAGGATCGTCTCAATTGCTGCTATTTTCGGAATAGGAATTTTTGGTCAGTTCATCGGAGTACCGCTGACCTCCCTTGCTTCGATTGCACTCACGGTGGTTCTAGTTCCTGTTCTGCATCTTGCAAAAACCGCAATTTATAGAGAAATGACAATTCCTTCCCCGATGGAGTACAAGACTTACGGCGAGACTTCGGTTATATTCGATTTGTTCAGAGGGCCCTATGCGAAATACATAATCTCGATCTTAGGAAAAGGGCTGCGTACTTTAGGGCGTTTTGTTTTCGGCACGCGAAATCTGATCTACCATTTTTGTTCCGCGTTGGCTTTTCTTGTAGGAGTGTACGTCGGAAGCTACGTTGCAATCCACGGTCTAGCTTCCGTCATATTCACTCTGGGGTATCAACCGGGTCAAATCAATCCAACGATTTTGAAAGCTGTTCCGCTCTCGGAAGGGTTCGACATATTCTTCCACAATTGGCAGGTCTCGCTCTCGACCGCCCTATCCGGCATCTGGTTTGTTGCGCCCTCACTCGTTACTCTCGGATTCAATGGAGTAATCCTTGGTGTAGTCTACCACCTCACACCAACACCGACAATGTTCGTGGCAGCGATATTCCCGCACGGGATTATTGAACTGCCAGCTTTCATCATTGCTGGTTCAACCGGAATGAAACTGGGTGTCGCATTCTTGAGGACGAGGAAATCCAAAACTGATACTGTAGCAGGAGAAATCGTTGACAGTGCGAGGGAAAGATTTTACGTGGTAGCTCGAGAGACGATTTACGTTCTCGTCGGACTCGCTATTCTATTTCTTATCGCAGGCTTTATCGAGGGGAACATTACTCCCATGATAATGCGTGCAGCAGGGTGGCATTGAGCTCAGAGAAAAGCGAATCAGATTTTTTAATATCACCCCTCAAAATTCTGGTGTATGAGTCAAAACCCGTTTGATCTATTTGAAAAAGAGTTTCCTGAAATTTCAGAAAAGTACAATGCGCTCGTTGATGCCCAGAGAAACCAGAAGGGACTAGATGGGAAGACAAAACAGTTGATCAACATCGCGATTCAGACAGCCGTCCGAAACCCTCGCGGAGTAAAATTTCACGCGATGATGGCAAAAGATGCAGGCGCCTCAAGGGAGGAAGTGCTGGGAGCAGTCGTGATGAATTTGCATCTCTCAGGACTGAGTGCCGTGCTTGACTCGATTCCATCTGCTATTGATGGTTTCGAGGGAAAATGGTGATTCCGTCGGTTTCGCTGCGAAAACTACTATCCTAGTGGCACGCTAATAATGTGGTAATGCCTACGGAATCACGGTTCCACCACTGCTCTGCCCTCGATCTTCCCTGAAACTAACTTCTCTATAACCTGATTTACACTATCCAATGAAAAACTCTCAGACACTACAGGGGTGATGACACCCCTACCGACCAGTTGAACCATTTCTCCGAGATCCTGTATCGTTCCGGTAAAGTTGCCCATGACTTCAAGCGCCTTCAAAGGAAAGATAGGTAGCGCAAATCTTCCCTCGCCACCGAACAGTCCGACGAGGATGAGCCTGCCACCTCGTCCCAGGACTTCGAAGCCAAGTGAACTCGTTGCCGGCATACCCACAAAATCGATTGCAACATCGGCGAGCAACCCATGGTTGATCTCCCTTATCCTCGATGTCATTTCTTTAATGGAAAGGCCCTTGCTGTTTATCGTCAAATCCGCTCCAATTTTTTCCGCGAGTTTCAGTTTTGAATTGTCTACGTCGACTGCCACAACTCTGGCACCCAAGGTCTTTTTCACAATCTGAATCGCGGTCGTTCCCAATCCACCCGCTCCGATGATTACGACCAGCTCATTGGGGCCCGCCCTGGACTTTTTCACGGCGCTGAATGTGGTTAACCCTGAACAAGCAAGCGGAGCCCCATGTTTGGGATCTATGTCCCCCAGCGGAACCAGATATCTTTCATCGGGAACGAATACGTATTCCGCGTAGCCCCCATCCTGAAAAATTCCAAGGGTTCGCGCCTTGTTCTCGCATATATTCTCCATCCCGGATCTGCATTTTCTACAAGCACCACATCCTAACCATGGATAAACTACTACAGGATCGTTGATCTTTAGCGTAGATTGTTCCGCTCTTGTCTCGGAGCCCAAACTTTCGATCGTTCCAGCGATCTCGTGTCCCAAAGTGAGAGGAAGATTAATTCCTCTGTCAGCCATGGACAGCTTCCGTCCCTCGCCAAGATCGTAGGATCCCGCAACGAGATGAACATCGGTGTGGCATACCCCGGAAGCCAGTATCCTCACGACAGCTCCCCTTCCACTTAATTTCGGAACTTCAATTTCTTGGAGTTCGAGCGGCTTTCCCCACTCGACGATTCTCATGGCTTTCATTAGCAGTTCACTCCTACAGCTCTATCCAGTAACCCGACTTATCGCGATCCAAATACTTCTTTAATACATTCGCTCAATTCTCGAAACATGGCAGAGTCCGCGATGCTTGCGGATGAACCTTGATTATTCGTGAAAATTAGGGCAGATGCCATCTCGTGGTAATACCAACTTTCCTCTTCTTTTGAAGCATTGAACTTGCTCCACAGGACGTCTCCAGACACAAGATAATCCGCTTTAAGGTCTCTGATATTTGCCAGTTTGTCTGCACAGATCAAAAGCCTGAGATCTCTTCCGGAGTTCCGAACTTTTTCGATTTTCTGGAGTTTCCTCACTTTCCACGTCTTTCTCTTTTCTTCGTTCGAAACTCCCTTTGTGAGTTTTTCCTCTTCAGAGGCGCCCTCAACCAAAGAGCACACTCTGTCTCCGAAATTCTGCCTAATATCGTCTCGCGATCTTGGAGTGTCCTCCAAGACATCGTGAAGCACGCCGGCGATCGCAAGGTCTTCATCGGCTCCATTCTTTAGAAGGATCGATAAGACATCAAGAGGATGGACGATGTAAGGGACCGAACTCCCCTTCCTGAGTTCGGTCTTGTGGGCATCGGCCGCAAATGCGATAGCTCTTGAGATCCTGGCGAAATCATAACCTAATTCGCTTGATTTCTCTCTACCGGAAGGAGCTGTCATAGTTTGAAGGGCAGCGATTCCTTTTCCCGTTATCTTTGCCATGATTAGCTCACCTCGCGTCAGATGAAAATTCTGTATGAACTGTATGTACCCACTCTGTCGTAATACGTACAAAATTTCGTTGACCAACTTGTCGCTCAATGACATCTCTTTAGCCATCGCGATGTTTGTGGCAGTCTGTTTCTGATTTAGAAATTCTAGTACCCGGCGTTCGTTGTCTTTCTGCGAATCTGACAATTAGTTTAATGCCAACCGGTTAGTGCAGTCCGCTAATATTTGTAAGCGCTTGATAAATGTTGGTTATCAGTGATTCATTTTATTATCTGCATTACTTTGGTTTTTTTTCCAAAAGGAAAATAGAATGTGCACGAACAAGAATCTAGCGACTTCCCACCGGGAGAATTAGTTTTCAGATTGCAGACCTAACTATCCTTCATAATATTCGCTGGATGCTATGATATTGCAAGCTCTTGTATGACAATATTGCGATTCGGGAATCGTGACATTTACAATAGCGAGGTTGCTCGTTCCCACTAATATCGAAGGGATTACTGTCTCGCCCGTTTGGATCGCACCCACATATCCCCATAGGCTCATCCTGGTCAAATTGAGCACGAATGAATTGGAACCAATTACGAGTGCCGGATAAATGGTAGGTCCAAAGGGAATGATCATCGCATAATATCCCGAGGATTCATTTGATGATGTAATGTTGTATTTGTAGATCGTCCAATTGTCGTACTGGTAGACCTGCATCCCCCCCGAGAATGCGACGGCACTAATATTTGGTTCGCCAGAAATTGCAGACACCGCAGTTGGAATGTTGAATGACGTAAGTTTACTTTGTGGATTGAACCCACTACCCTTGTCAGGAT
>DATNHH010000218.1:0-10373 GCA_035605055.1 Nitrososphaerales archaeon | reverse complement strand
AACGGGTATATCCCGATCTGCTAACACTGTATCTCGGAGAAATTACACCACAGCGATTGATCCTCCCAAGGAGCTGTATCTTGAACTTGCCCGCGATACCATCGTCAATAAGCTCGAACTCACCAATGTACTTGTTCTTAGACATCGATCGCAAAACAGCAGTTGCAAGTTTTGAGGCTGGAATAGCAAGACATTCCTTCTTGTTTCTGATCTCATTGTTGTAGATTGTTGCAAAGAGATTTCCTAATACATTATTCGCTGCCAATTCTTGATCCCTTCTATCTACTCGAATTTCTTGAAACCCAACTTCGGAGCTACTTCCCTGAAACATTGTCGGCACAACATCAAATCATACTTCTGGATCAAAGCACCATATTGACCGCACCGTCTGCAATATCTGGAGCCCTTACCAAACTTACGCGGTTTTCCATGACGTTCTTTCGGCAACTACACAACCTCAACCCCAAAATTTCTTTTGAAATATTCAACAGCTTCTTCCCTACCCACGCGATGCTTTTTTCCGACTTTGCCGGGCGATCTGTTTCGTCTAGCGACCCTATAACCTGCCCTCTCCAGAACTGCGGAAACATTCATGCCAAAGATTCCAATATCTGGACTGTAACGTACTCCTGGGATCTCGATATGCTCCTTTATTCCAAATGAACAGTTTCCAAAATCATCGAAAGCAGAAGACGGAATTCTGTTTTCTCTGCCCTGCAACAAGAGTTTCAAAACATCGGGAGCTCTCTTTCGACGAATTGTCACCATCATTCCGATTGGCTCGCCTTTGTGGACTCCAAAATCTCTAATTGATTTCTTTGCCTTCCTGGAGCTTGCTTTTTGATGAACCAGATCTTCGATTACACGCCTCGCACGTTCTATCGCTTCTCCGGATCGCCCTACGCCGATATTGATTACGACCTTCCCAATTCTTACACTCCGGGCGTCAATGTCTTTCGCAGCCTGTTCTTGAATTGTTGTTGTGCTCATGCAAAATCAGATTGTCCTAATTTCAGGATGCCGCCGATTTCGTAAGCGTAATCTCCGGAACTTGCTTACCAAGCGGAAGAAGAACGTTGGTGGGAAGTTCGGAGGAGGTGCCATCTGCAAATCTCACAGTCGCTATAGAACCTCTCGAATAGGTCCCTGGTTTTACATCTTCTATAGACGCAACCTCGCCAGACTTTTCACCTTTAATCAAAAGAGCCAGACTCCCCTTTGCTAACCTAAAGCTTCCCTGAAACTCCTGATTTGGAATCTTAATGATGCACGCATCACCGGGCTTTATGTCCACCTCTGCTTCCGGGAATATTACACGACCGTCATGCAATCCATAGCTGATTTTGGTTGCACCGACGGATTTCTTTGATTTTACTATACAGATCTTGAACTCTTTTTCTTTTGAACTAATCTCAACAGGGAGTAGTCGTCCGTAATGAGGCACCATCCTAAACGACCTTCCTACATCAGGAAGATCAATTACGTCCATCAGACCAACTGGGAAAGCCTCCGATTTGACAACTCTTCCGTCTACGCTGATCTTTCCTGAATTCAAAACAGAAAGAGCTTCTCTCCGCGTTTTCGTTAGTCCCAAAACATCCCTCAAAACAACGAGTAACGGATAACTATAGCTCTTCGGATGTGGTCCCGGTGAGGTCCTTACGACAAATCTCTTGTCTTTTCTTGAGATCTGCCAGAAGGCAGGCGTCGCGGATCTTTTCGCTTTCAGACTACCACTCTTTTTTGCCATTCAAATCTTCCTCTAAAAAATCAGGACGTTCCCTCAAGCTTTTGTCTTCGAAACTTGTCTTCCAAATTCAATCCAGTAACAAGAACATTCGAAGTGTGGATTCTGAGCGGTGTAGTCCCACCCGCAATCTTTTCCCGAGTAACCCCTTCGACAGTTATTCTGCCTTCTTGAGGAAAAACCTTCTGGATCTTCCCTTCAACACCGGCATACTCCCCTCTAACCAGTTTTACGCTATCACCGGGCCGGACACGCACGGAGTTAGTCGTGTATTTCGTCTTAAGATCCGACGAAAGCGAAGCCCTACCAAATTTCAGCCCTCTCTCCCGAATCGGACTGTTTGCTGACGCCTTTCTGACTTTAGTAGGCTTTGAGGATTTTTGTGAAATTTTCAATTAGAATCCCTCTAAACAATCATTGTCGCAAGGTTAGCAATTCTCGGCCATCTTTCTGCAGCTTCGGCAGCGACTGGACCTTTGATATCGGTTCCCTTCAAATCCCCCTCAGGAGTAATTATGACTGCGGCGTTATCCTCAAACATAATCCGCTGGCCGCTAACCCTCCGCACGGGATACTTTTGTCTTATGATCACTGCGCCAAACGTTTGTTTTCTAAGCTCAGGAGGGCCACGCTTGACAACAACGGTAATATGATCTCCAACGGACGCCGACGGGATTCGTCCCCATCTACCGTGATAGCGTGTCACGTTTACAACGCGCAAGGTTTTCGCTCCAGTATTGTCTGCACATGTAATAATCGCGTTATTCGGGATTGCTCGTGTGATGTACAGCTTGAACTCTGATACACCCTTCGCTGAGACTGCTCTCGACTTTGTTGACATAATCAGACCTTCCTATTTTGAGCCCGCCGAATGAGACGTTGTCGCACTAACGCGATCAACAACGACAAAAGATACTGTTTTAGAAACGGGTCTACATTCTGCGACAGTCGCAGTGTCACCAGGTTTGAGATCCAGGCATGGGGAGAGATGTGCGTGAAGCTTGTGCCTCTTTTTCAAATAACGCAGGTATTTCTTGTTAAACTGGGTTGACTCCCTCTGAACAACTGCCATGTTCTTTGCTGACACGCTAACGACCCTGCCGGTCAATAGCTTCCCTCTGATTCGGAGAGTACCATGGAATGGACAATTCGGATCTTCGCACGGCCTTGACGGCGGTTTCACATCGAGCCCAATGCTCCTCGCTTCTGACATTTTACTATTCTAACCCTTTATCCTATCTGCCGGGGTTCCGATCAATTTCGAGCCTTCGATAATCAACTTTTCAGAATTCTTAGACGAGATACTGAGTGTCACGATCGCCTTCGGAATATTCACTTGTCTCTGCTGTGGAGTTAGGACAATGAGCAAGTTCTTGGTCTCGTTTACAACTAAACCTCTCAACTTCAACATGGTCCTATCTCGAGAAGCTAGCACTTCAATTTCTCTTCCAATTAGCATTCCAGAATACAAGTCAATTCACCAAAAATTTTCGAAATTAGCTTTGTGCTCCTGTGTTCGGAACTGCTTTCTTGGGAGACACAATCTTTAGACCCGATTTCTTAACGTTCATCGCAGTAAGTATCCTCGCGATGTTTCGACGAACAGTTTTGATTTCACCCAGTTCCTTTTTCAGAGTACCGCGAGCTGCACTAGATCTGAGCCTGGAAAGCTCCGATCTCAAATCATTAAGGCGTTTTACCAGATCTGGATCTGATAGTTTAGATAGGTCTTCAGTTTTGAGGCGCTTCATTTCCTTTTTTTGACTCCTTCTTGCTCGTCGAACTTCGTCGAGAGGATCTGGGGGCCGAACCTTCCTTTTGCTGAGGTTGCTCCTGCTGAGTCTCCTGATCGGTTGACTTCTCTTCGGACGTAGAATCTGAAGAGATAGGCGCCGTGTTGGGCTCAATTAATTCAACATCGGGAGCAATCGAATTCTTTATCGCAATATTCACTTTCACGCCGTACAATCCCATTTTTAGAAGAACATCTGTCGTGGCTCTCCGGACAATTCTATCTGCAGTTTCGCCACTTTTTGGTACAACGCCAGACACATATTTTTCAAAGTGGGCTCGCTCGCTTCTCAGCTTGCCTGAAATTGTAATCTCAACTCCTAATGCGCCGGCGTTCATCATTGAATTCATTGCCCATAAAGCAGCTCTCCTGAACGCGGTTCCACGGACGACTGTTTGAGCAATACGAGAGCACATTATTCTAGGATTGAGCTCAGGGACTTCCTCTTCGACCACAGAAATCTGAGGATTGGGAAGGCCAAACTTTTTCTCTAGCTTTTCAGTTAAGTCACGGATTCCCATACCTCTCCGTCCGATGACTAGACCAGGTCTCTGAACGAAAAGAGTTATTCTGGTTCCCACCGGAGAAGTCGTAATATCAACGCCTCCATAGCCTGCCTCTGTCAAAGATTTTTCCAAAAATTCATCGATTTCCGCGTTTCGCTCAAACTTGTTGAGAACTTTCTTTGTTGTCGTTATTGTTGTTGTTGACAAGAATCTATGCCTCTGTTGCTACCAATTCAATGTGTACCAAAGTGTTGAACGAAGGTGAAGATCTACCTTGAGCCCTAGGAGTGTAAGCTCGGATTATTCGGCCTCTAGCAGCACTGGCATGAATAATTTTCATTCGATCCAAATCACGACCCTTGAACTCCGCATTCGCCTCTAAATTGTTCAAAACATCAAGCACCTTAGAAGCAGCTTTTATCGGGTATCCCCCCGCGTGAAATCCGTTAATTTCCGACCTATGTGCTCCGCCTCTTTTGAATCGCCTGAAAGGAACTGCCGCTTCTTTTTCTTTCACTGCTTCAAGATAGTCCTTAGCATCTCTAAGGAACATTCCCTTAATCGCTTTACAAACTTCTCTGGCGGTCTTAGGAGATACATCGACCTCTCTTCCCGCGGCTTTGATGTGTAGAAGAGGGTCATAACTCTGAAAGGCATACCTAAAAAGCGGCAATCGCGACTAACACTTATTGGAGAAAAGGAACTTCTTGTTGAACGGGATAAATACCTTACTGTGATACATGATGTGAAAACCCTTTCCAGCCATAATTCTCAACGTCTCATTTTAACGGCACGTAGAGACTGGACCTGGATGCCCCAATACCTGGAGTACCGTGTACGACTTTCTTATTAGTAATTACAAATTCCCCGATATACCGGCCGACCATTTCGGGTTTGATCTCAAGTGCGACGAACTCCTTCCCTGAATGAACGTGAATACTCAATCCAACCATGTAAGGAAGAATCACCATGTCCCTAGCATGAGTCCTGATCGGATTCTTGACCTTCCCATCTTTTGCCAACCTAGTCTCTTCGATTAGCTTCTTTTTTTCGTCGGATATCCCTCTATTCAGAGACCTTCTCTGCCTCGACGGAAGTAATGCGAGAAAAGACTCGAACGACATCCCCTGTAACTGGTCTAACGAATACCCACGGTACTTGAATTCTCTTGGCACTTGGTAACTTACTCCTGTCTATCCTCAGCCCTTACGATCCTCTTTCTTCCAGTCTTTCTAGGGGCAATATTTCCAACCTTTCTCCCAGGCGGCGCGTTTCGTGACGTTGAAGTGGACTTTCCAGGATGCTGGTGTCTACCTCCTCCAAAGGGATGATAAACTGCAGCCATTGCAATTCCTCTCATTCTAGGATACATCTTTCCTTTCGACTTCATGAGATGATATTTTGCACCTGCACGAAGGAATGGTTTATCCACACGACCCCCTCCACTTACAATGCCTATTGAAGCTCGACACTTTGGAGAAAGAAAAGCTGTTCGACCAGATGGCATTCTTATGGTAGATCCTTGAGCGGTGTTTGCGAATAGAACTGCGGATTCCCCGGCTTGTCTTACTAATCGACCGCCGTCGCCCAAGTATCTCTCAATGTTGCAAATAGCTGTTCCCTCCGGAATATTAGCGAGTGGTAGAATGTTACCAGATGCAACAGATGCCTGAGGGCCTATCTGAATTTGAGTTCCGACTATGGTGCCCGATACAGCTGGAATGTAGAATCTTTTTCCGGAATAGTCAAGCTCTGCGAGGGGATAAGCCCTTCCTCTCTCATGGACAATATCCAAGACTTTCATCTCTGTTGTTTGACCTTCGGGGACAAATGGGTATCTCACTTTGGCAAACTTACCAACCTGTGGAGATCTGTATTGCAGACCCCCCTTACCGCGGTGCCTAACTAAGATCCGCTTACCCATGAATTCTACACCAGTCCGAGCTTGGAGGCAAGATCTGTCGCCGAGCTTTCTGGCGCGAGGCGGACAAATGCCTTCTTGCCCACGATCGTTATCGCAGTGTTAACACTAGCAACCTTTACCTGGTACAAAGTCTCAATCGAACTCTTGATCTTTTTCTTCGAAGCCTTAACCTCGACTAGAAAACAGATTTTGTTTTGTCTTTCGATTAGGTCGAAAGTTTTTTCAGTCACGTACGGTCTAAATACTACCTTTAGGGCGTCTTCGGGATTCAAGATAAATTACCACCGACATTCATTACATTCTTCGATATTCCGTTCAACGATTCCTTAGTCCAGATCGTTAATCTTCCAGGGATTGAGCCAGGAGCAAGATCTAGAACGGACAAGTTCGAACTTGTAGCAACTGTTAGTCCTTCAACCGATTTCGCGATTTCCTTCAATTTCGAGTTCTTAGAGACGATCAAGAGTGGACCAACTCCTGCCCTCGTCCGCTTCGAAAGGGAACTCGTAACCTTCTTTTTTCTATCACCAGCTCTCTCTATGTCTTTGTCGGCTCCAATAGTAACTAAGAACTTCTTGAGTTCTCGGATCTTGTTGATGTTTTCAAAATCGTTTGAAACAACAATCGGAAGCTTTGATGAAAACTTGTGTCCCCTTTTCTCGACAAGCCCTTGATCTGTAGTCGCAGCAATCGCAGAAGCAAGCGCCAAATATCTTTCTTTCTCATTTATTTCCTTCCTAATCACCTTCTCCGACCGAGGAGGATGCGGCATCCTACCGTGAACTGTGCTAGCAACGGCCCCAGCCATCCCAGATTTGGAATATCGCTCGCCCTTCACTCTCGGAATTCTAGATATCCCCCGCCCCGTAGGTGGATGACCGGATTCAGCAGAGGTCCGTTCACCTGCAAGAGGATCTCTTCCCTGCGGCTGCTTATTATGAGAGGTTAAGGCGACAAAAACGCGATTGATCACATCCTCTCTCAGAGGAGTATTGAAAACAGAGGGGAGATTAAGCGACTCTACTTCCTGACCTTCAAGATTCAAGACCTTTGCTTCCATTCTCCAATTTCACTTACTTTTGTTGGGAGGCTGGAGCAGACACAAGAGGCATTGCTTTGCCTGCAACATTAATCTCTACAATTCTAGGAGCCTGAACTTTCTGTCTTCGCGGGTAAAGCGGCAATCTCATATCAACCAGCCTCTTGATTGGCCCCGGGACCGAACCGCGCACGATAACGTAATCTCCTCTGACCTCACCAAAATGCGGAAAGCCACCGGATGGAGTGATGGGGTTTTGTTGAGCATTTGAAACCACGAGAATTCTCTTGTTCTTATCGATTCGCTGATGGAAACCCATCTGTCCCGCTCTTGGTACAGTGTACATAACGGTTGCAGGATGCCATGGACTGATCACTCCCACTTCTCGAACCGTTTTTCTCGATTTGTGCTGTTTTCGAGTGACTCCGAATCGAGTGATGACCCCCTCGAAGCCTTTCCCCTTTGTAATCCCGATGGAGTCTAGATAAGCCCCGGCTTTGAAATAATCTCCCGGTTTTACAGCCTTTCCAATTATCTCCTTTAAGTACTCAAACTGGGATTTGACATTTCCGCCGACGACACCCATTTCCTGAATCTGAGGATTGCCATTGGACAATCCCGTTTCGCTCGGGAGGACTCCAACGATCGCGGCAAAATTCATGACTTCTCCAAGAAGTTCTTCTGCCCTCTTTAGTGAGACCTCATAAGATGTAGTATCCTTTGAGTCCCTCAAGAACGAAACCCGTTCCTGGATTTCATTCGGAAGATTGCTTGCGAATACATCAATCAGAGCAAAATCTATTCCATTCTTACGACCATATGCTCTAAACCCATAAACAGTAACTGCGGGTGCCGACAAAACAGTGGCGGGATTAAACGTGGGTTTGCCAAAATTTGGAGTTTTCTCCCTGTCGTCCAAAGTAACGATCTGAACCATCCCAACCTTGAATACCGGAAATCCTGCAAGCGTAGGCTTGTCAACTCCTCTCTTGGTCCAATTCCTTATTCTGGGAACGAGGACTTGATGCCGAGCTCTCGGTGCAAAAGCAAGAGAGCCTCGCCTAGGACTACTATGCTTACGATGACCCATCCGAAAAACGCTGTACTGAACGCATCCGCCAATTATTGTTTTTAAACCTTTAGCGATTGACGCAGAATCTTGATCCATTCGAGAAGAGTTCGGATTCGAGATATCTTTGGAATAATTCAATTCATGTTATCATTGACGAATCGCCAAATTTAGAATGCTCAGTGACCCAAGTATTGCTTCTTCCAACCTAACGGTCTCTACGTTTTGTCCTGGAAAAGTGTTGACATGGAGCACAGGGAAATCAAGAACCTTCGCCTTATCCTGCTTTAACATTTTGTCAATCCCAGCTTCTGGAGATCCAAAGCAAACCAGAATTCTCGGAGACGCGACACATCTTTCACAAAACTCCTTCCATATTTTGTCAACACGTTCACCCAATCTTGAAGTGAGAATGGTAAGCTCAAAATTGGCGCTTTTCAGAAATCGAGTTAGAGAAGGCGCCCGTCTAATCTCGTAACCCCAGTAAGCTTCTGAGGGCCGCTCCTGAGTCCTCACTATCAAAGGATCAGTGGATATGACTCTTACCGTTGCTCTTTGACCTTCGTGAACTCTTCCTTCGATCATAGCAAGTCCTTTGGAACCTACATCTGCCATCATCTCGCCATTTTGAAGCACCACCACAGACTCTCTAATCTGGTTGACTTCGGGATATGATTCCGTCTGATGCGATGGAATCCTCAAGGGTGGCAACAGTCCGGCGTATTCAAGTTCCTTCCGCCGTCCGAATATTCTCTTACGCAAATACTGCGGGGTTTCGCCATATTCGAAAATCGTTTTCGCAATCTCATAATCAGATTCGTTGTTTCGAGTCGAATCCCGATAAATGTAGATACGCTCGATTCCAAATATCGTCGCAGAACGCGCAATTTGTCCAACTTTCACCGTTTTTTCACGTAAAGTATCATCCTCAAGAAACATCGAATCAGGAACCGCAATTGAAATCATCTTAGCCACTTTCTTCAAGATTCCATCTAAAACATCTTGCGACTCGTCCATTAGATTGGAGATAATTTAGAATCCGATGCTTGCGTAAGAAATTATGATCTCAGCATTAGTTAAGAGAAATTTCTGTGTAAAACGGGTTCGAAAATGCTAATCGTCGAAGTTCCGAACGAAAGCTGCTACGTCTATTCGTTTGTCTTCTAAAAACTTAAAGAAACAGTTACAGAGAAGCTGTACTTACGAGCCGCAGAGAATGTCTGAATCTTCCAGTAGTCCAGAGGAATCCGAAAAGGAAGCTGCCGATGATCTCGATCTTAGGATGCTAAACGCCAAAAGAATGGTTGAGTTACGGAAACGCGTGAACTCTGAAATTGCGAAAAAATCCCTGGAAGAGCAGAGATTGGAGAGATTGAAAAATCAACCTTCTGACCGTGATATCCTTTCAAAATCTCTCCGAGATCGAGGTGATGAAGTACTCGCAGCAGCAGAGGCTGCGTATCCTCGTGAGATGAAAATAATGATTCCTCAGCTTGCTGCTCTGATAAAACAGGGCAAAGTAAGCGAGATAACAGGTGGCGAATTGCTACAATTCTTTAGATCGATTGGAATGCGCGTAAGTGTGAGTACTACCATCTCCGTTGAAGATCATGGCAAATTTGTGAGTATAGCAGATAAGCTCAAGCAGGAAGATTAGCAATCTAGAGTTTGAATTGCGACCAATTTCGATTTTTCCTCGACTTCTGCTTTGGACAGAATCGCCTTTTCCACTCCATAGTTTCTGACGGCGAGCGTACTTGCCGTAACTGCGAATGATAATGCTTCCTTGATCTCGCTCATTTCGGTCAGCCTTGCGGCGAAAGATGATAACATGATATCGCCAGCACCGGTTGTATCAAAAACCTGAACCTTAAATGGAATCGCTCTCATTTTGGGTTCACCAGATTCGTATACTTCGACGGCGGCTGGTCCTGAAGTCAAGAGCAAAGTATTGACGAATCTGGAAAGTTGTCGAATTGCAGATTCTCTATTTCTGGTTCCAGTCCAGGCAGAAAGCTCCTCGAGATCTGCTTTCAAAACATCGACACCTGCCAGTGCAGAAATATCCAATCCCGACCTCATCCCTACTTCACCGGTTTTCTTGTCGAACCGGCGCACAAAGCCTTGAGAATCGATGAACACGTGGTCAAACTCTTTTGAAATTCGTTCAAGAAGAGAAAGGGAGATTTCTCCTGCAACCGGGTTCAGTACCAGCGCTTTAGTGCTTGAAGATTCCTCGAGGAAGGGTCTAAAATCCTCAAAGATGAGTTCCCGGCATTTAGCTGCAAGCCACAAC
>DATNHH010000217.1:0-3057 GCA_035605055.1 Nitrososphaerales archaeon | reverse complement strand
CTCGGCTTTCCTTTCGTAACAAGGACGTCGTCTTCAATTCGCACTCCCCCCAAGCCAGGAATGTAAATTCCTGGTTCAACCGTCATTACCATCCCAGGCTTTAGTTTCTTCTTGAACCGTGAGGATAGACCGGGGCCGTCGTGCACGGATAATCCCAAAGAGTGACCCGTAGAATGAATGAATCTCCCTTTGTACTCGGTCGAATCAATTAGCGCTGCGACTTTGGAATGCACAAATTCGCCGGTGTTTTCCGAAGTACAGAGTTCGGTTCCAAGTTCAAGCGCACGCCTAATCAATTCGTACATTTCCTTTTGCTTCTTTGAAGCTGTTCCAAAGATCAAGGTACGCGTGATGTCGGAACAATATCGTCGGTACTTTGCTCCGTAATCGCAGAGAATAAACTGACCCCTTCTTAACCTCGCATCTCCTGCTGCATAATGGGGTTCTGAACTATTTTTTCCAAATGCAACAATCGAATCGAAAGAAACACCGCTCGCTCCGGCCTTTTGCATATCAAAAGCCATCTCTGCGGCAACAGAGCTCTCAGTCACTCCCTCGGACAACATCGAGGGTATCTTCCCGTAGGTGGCAGACGCAATATCGCAGGCTTTCTTGATTAGCAAGATCTCGCTTTCATCTTTGACAAGACGAGCCGATTCGAATGCTTGCGAGGCATCCACTAATTTCGATCCCTTGAATGAAGATCTGATCTCAAGGAATGACTCATACGTAAGCTCGGAAGAATTAAGCGCAATCAATTTGAGATTGTTTCCCGCGATGGAAGCGAGCCTCGATCTCACGCTATCTTTGTCAGGCTCGGCAAACACCCCAATTTCGCTCGAATGAGCTCTTGCAATTGGCTCCTCAAGTGGCGAAGTAACCAGTGAGATCTTGCCGTTTCTTTCTGCGACCAAGAAAGAGTTCTCAAACAGTCCGTAGGGAAATCCGGTAACGTAAAAGAAGGAAGCATCAAGGTGGGGCTCGACGCCGTTTGCAAGGATTAGGGAATCCGGCCCTTCAACTTGCTCGAAAATTCTCTGAACTCGTTGCTTTGGACTAACTTTGGGCATAAACGATGACGAGTGTGAAAAAGTCAGAGAAAAAGTCTTTTGGATACCAGAGATGACTTTGTAACAGATGAATTTCGATCTTACGGATGAGCAAAAACTCATCTTGGATGTTGTGGATGAAACCTGTCAGAAGGTCAGGACTATTGAAGACCGTTTTTACCTGGAGCGCCGTTTCAACGATCGCGTTCTCCCGATCTTCAAAGAAGCCCACCTCCTCGGAATCCCAATTTCTAAGAATTACGGAGAGGGACAAGGAGCCGATGCGTTAACTTATGCGCTTGTGTTGGAGAGGGTAGGTCAGGAAGGGACCGGAATCAGAACTTTTTTCTCCGGTCACGTGTCTCTAGGGCAGCTGACACTTCAGAAATGGGGCACTGAAGAACAGAAACAGCGCTATCTCCCAAAAACGACGTCGGGAGATCTTGTTATGGCATTCGGTCTCACCGAACCAACGGCCGGCTCCGATCCTGCGTCAATGAAGACTAACTTTGAAGAACGGGAAGGCAATTATTACTTGAACGGGCAGAAAGCCTGGATCTCAAATGGCTCAATTGCAGATCTGGCAATTATCTTCGCGTACCCCAAAGGTAAATCAGAGGGGATGTGCGCTTTCCTGGTTGAGACGGCCAGTGAGGGGTTTTCCGCTGAACCAATCAAGAATAAATTGGGTATTCCAACCTCCGATACCGGGTTGTTGTATTTTACAGATTGCAAAGTATCAAAAGAGAATCTTCTCGGGCCCCCCGGAAAAGGTCTGAGCATTGCGTACTCAGCACTGATGAGCGGAAGACTCTCAGTCGCAGCGGGGAGCGTAGGCGTTATACAAGACTGCCTGTACGAAGCCGTGAGATATGCCCGGGAGAGAGTACAGCATAAGAAAAAAATCGGGAGGCACCAGCTAGTTCAAAGGGAAATAGCGAAGATCTCGTTAGATCTTGAGACGTCTAGACTGATAACGTACAAGGCAGCTACAATGAAAGCAAAATCAGACGAATCTCCGGAAAATTATGAACTTCGTTCGGACGCAGACTGGTGGATTGCGCAAGCGAAGTATTTTGCCGCTAACGCTTCGTTCAATGCAGCTGATAGGGCAGTTCAGATCTTCGGAGCAAACGGTTTTTCCTTCGAGAACAGGCCGGCTCGGCACTTGGTTGATACTAGAGCATGCAGAATATACGAGGGAACTGATCAGATCCTAGAACAGAAGATCGCTATCAAATTGCTGGGGCCCGAGTACGAAGCTTTCTCGTAGAACACACTCTGCTGCAACAATTCTGAAATAGACTGAATTTGATTAGATTCGCGATTTCGAAGGTTATTTTTGGATCGTAAAGGGTGTAACAATTCTGCCAGAAATCATAGTCTGCTTTAAGCATGTAATTGACGAGACTGAACTCAGAATCGATAGAACGAACAACAAGATCAATTTCGAGGGAGCCAAAACAAAGATCAGCGACGACGACAAGAATGTAATCGAAGAAGCAGTTCGCATCAAGGAAAAAAATGGCGGAAGTATCACCGCGTTATGTGTCAGTGGAGCGGATGCGAAAAAGAGCGTAAAGGAAGCTCTGGCCATGGGATGCGACCGGGCGAGACTTTTGGTTGACCCCGTGTTCCAAGATGGGGATGCACTGACAACAGCTTTCATTCTGTCTCAAGCGATCAGGAAAATCGGGAAATTCGATATCGTGATTACTTCGACGGGGACAACAGATTCGTACACAGGAATTGTTGGACCCGCACTCGCAGAGTACTTGGATCTTCCGCAGCTGACCTTTGCCTCAAAAATTACATTGTCGGGTAACAAGATATCTGTGGACCGGCTCCTTGAAGACGGAGTTGAAACGGTCGAGTCCGAGCTTCCCGTTTTGGTTACTGTGTCCCGAGAGATAAATCAACCCCGCTTCCCCACTTTGCTACAGATTATGGGCGCAGGTAAGAAAGAACTGCTAGAGTGGAACGCATCAGGCCTCGGAATAGATGCTTC
>DATNHH010000216.1:0-2518 GCA_035605055.1 Nitrososphaerales archaeon | reverse complement strand
CTCGTCTTGGGTCCTATTGGATTGTATCTGATGCTTAGAGATCGGCAAAACAGAGCTCAGGTTTTTCTCATGATGGCGATGTTTCTCGCCATTGTGATCCCCTACAGCATGTGGCAGGATGTCACTGCGGGCGTGTCCTTTGGACCAAGATTCATAATCCCTGCTATCCCGTTTCTCCTATTGCCTGTTGGAAAAGTCATTGAAGAAATCAAAATCTCTAGGAATATTGCACATGCGCTCTATGGAGTGGGATCTGTCATTAACGGTTCAGCTGCATTGGTTTCGGTTATCCATCCCAATTTTCCTACGGTGCCAAGCTGGACAACTCAAATTCTTGGATTCATGATCGGGTCTTTGAAGGTTGGCTACATAGATGTCTGGTGGTACGCTTATGCCGGAGCCGATTGGTGGTTGTTCGCTTTGGCCGTCCTCTCCGTCCCGATTGTCATCCCGATCTTAATAGATCGAAGAATGATAACGGATCAAAAAAGAAGGAGAAGGTTGTCTGGAATAGAGGCTAATGAAATCGTGGTTGAAATCGACGAAGGCTCTGACTAATCTTCTCGTTCTTGCAGGTAGGCCGGGCAATATACTTTGCCAATTTTCAGAAGAATAGTCTTTACAACTAACGAGCTTGTGCTCGCATTCCTATCTATCACAGCAAACACTACTCCATTGCGTTCAGACCATGTCTCATGGAAAGACAAAGCAAGAAGTGGTTCAGCAATACTGTGAATTCTGCGGTATGCCTATGGATAACATGGAAGGACTCGTCACTAGAAGAAAATACTGCTCGGAAAGATGCAGTGGAACTGCGGCGAGACGAAGGACCAGCGCCAGACTTGGTATTCCTCCCCCACGATCGAGAGTTTCAAAGCTGTCTGATCCGCTCTACTTCAATTAGAGAAGCAGATCGTGAATTCCCACCAAAGCCTGGGAGACACGAAGAAATACCTGCTAGGAGATCGCCTTGAACCTCTTAGTATTCTCAGGAAATGGCCGAGTAGATATTTGAAGTCCTTTGTTTGGTCGGCGGTCACTTCAAGACTCTTGGAATTCTCTCCAGACTTCCAAGGGCATTATTTCCTTCTGGCGCCTCACTTCTTCCATAACAACATCGTGGGTATGGATTCGCAGCATTGGTGCGGACCCGATTGTAAGTATCAACTCATTACGATTTGATTTTCTACATTCGCACCTAAAGCAGTTCCAATAAATTCAATGGGAACACTGATGAAGCAAAATCCGAGCATGAATATTGTAATCTACGGCAGTGCCAACTTCGTTCAAAATCTAACAGAATTTGGATTGATCGATGAATACCAGCTATTAGTACATCCGATCCTTCTTGGTGGGGGAAAGCAGCTATTCCGACAGATGCAGCATCCAATTACACTAAAGCACTTGCGGACGCAAGCCTTCAGCAACGGAGTCAATGTGCTGTATTACGAGCCCACACAGAACGCCTGACAAGTTCAAAAGTATTTCTGGCTAAGCTTTGCACTCTGCCACTTAACAGAGCAGTTATCTCTTGCGAGAACGAGTCACTTCTCAAAAATAGTGTCGGAGAACTCAAAGGGAGAAATCGTCTTTGATCATTATCACGTTTCCCTCTCTTTGAATTATTTTGAAAAAAGTGAGGTTTGGAAGAATTTCACCGTCAACCCCATAGGGACCGCAAAGCGCCTCTCCTGTTGTAAGATCGAAGACGGCACCATGATTCGGGCATTTGATTGTTCCCGCACGAGCATTCAATTTTCCCGAACTCAAGTCTGCGAACACATGCGGGCATATAGATTCTATCGCCGAGATTACACCGTTCAACTTGAAAACGAGTACATTTTGCCCGAAAGATTCAAACCTCTTCGATTTGCCTTCGGGAATTTCGTTTTCATTACAGAGAAAGATTTCTTCTTCTTTTTTCAGGAAGCTGATTCACTCCTTTTGTTTGAATTCTTTTTGCAATGCATCCTCTGCCCTCTTTTGCCTTTCTTCCCGGAGTTGATTCGAGAAGATCTTCTTTAGGAGTTTCTTCCTGGTATCGTTTTCACAATTCCAAGGGTTCTCTTCCGGAGGAATCAAATCGATGCTCCATCGAATCGATCCCAAATCGTTCGAGTCTAGTTCTCTTTTTTCCGTGAACTTTATTTTTCTAACCCATTTTACGCTTTTGTACCCATACTCGCCTGGAGCAACTGCCCTCAAGGGGTAACCTCCCTCTCTAGGGAGTGTAGTCCCATTTCTCTTTGTCGCGAAGAGAAGATCTTGATCAATAGGGAAGCATTGTGTCATGTCTCTTTCGCATTCGATGAGAATGAAATTTGCCTTGGTCGTTGGCTTGGTGAGCGTGATGATTTCCTTCAGATGAACACCAGTCCATTCGTGTCCCAGATAACTCCACCCATCAATACAATGATGATCTGAAATTATCGTTGTGTTGGAGTGCTGATTTTCTAATTCATCGTAACTTAGCTCTAGCTTAACTTCAACCTCGCCGTACGTTTCTAACCTCCATGCA
>DATNHH010000215.1:0-3831 GCA_035605055.1 Nitrososphaerales archaeon | reverse complement strand
CGCGCCAGTCAGGCAGAGCATATTTTTCGGATTTACTTCGGAATATCAGCTTGTAACGATATCCGTCTATCAGCGCCTTGATGCTGGCATCCAATACATCTTCGGACACCGCCGTAGTGGCCCAAGTTATCGAGGGCGAAGTTCCGGTGAAGGCCAACTCCTCGTCAGAGAATTCAGTCCTTGCTCGAGCAGTTGCGGCCGTCCCGCTAAGAGAATCGACGATGTTGAGCGAGTAGCTGATCAGCTTCAGATTTTTGAGTTCGGGAAATTCTTGTTCCAGACATTTTCTCAACGCAAGATCTACAGCGTGGATTGGCCCTACTCCCTTTTCGGTTGCAGAGAGAGTCTTTTCGTATTTGCCATCCTTGTTTCCCACTCGAACTTCAATAGTTCCCGTTACAGAAGAATCATTGATAGATCTTGAAGTGCTCGTCTCCCATTTCGTTACCTGAAACGGCCAAATCGCAAAACCCAGGGAGTCAAGAATCAACAGATGAAGACTAGCTTTTGCATTTTCAAACTTGCAGCCAAATGCCTCAAGCTCTCTCATACGCGTCAGTACTTTTTTCGCAACATCCTCCCTTTCCTTCGTGTACAGCCCCAACTCCCACATCTCATTCTGAACCAGGGAAGCATCGTCAACTCCAAGTACTCGCTTGTTTCCGACAAGAGCCGGATTTATCGCTTCGTAAGTTTCCGAGCTTTTTGTTACGTCAGCGATGTGCAGAGGATCAGAATGTGCAAACGCTAGAGTTCCCACAAACGGCTGATGCGGCTGAGAAAAGCCAGAAGCTGAGGCTACTTTTTCGGACAGAGTCTTCAACGAAATTAATTGCTGATCTCTCGGGGTCGTTGAATTCAGTGCCTCGTAACCCAGCTTCAGCACCAAGATCGGAAGAAGTTGACAAAGGTCGGCATTGCCCGATCTATCCCCCATCCCATTTACCGTGCCCTGAACATGGGTTACTCCTGATTGAACCGCTGCGATCGTATTCGCTACTGCTAAACCAAGATCATTGTGGCAGTGGATTCCCAGAGTAACATTCTCCTTTGAGGAAAAGTGGGTACTGACGAGTTTCACTGCTTTCGAAATCTGCTCGGGAAAGGAACCGCCCCGCGAATCAGACAGGACTATCTTCGCAACTCCAGAGTCGACTGCCGTTTCGAGGACACTCAGCGCGTAAGAAGTATCCTCAAAAAACCCGTCGAAAAAATGCTGGGCGTAGAGAAGAATTTCTTTTCGTAACTTTTTCAGAGAAGCAAGCTGTTTTTTCAGTTGTTGCAGGTTCGCCTCTGGCTCGATCTTTTTGTGAGAGAAGCCTTCGGATAAATGCGACTGCCAGCAGTTCGCCCTAAAGCTCACATACCTTACCGAATCCTCCGAAAGTCCTTGATAAGAGGTCAGATTAGAGAGGATCGATTCTGGAAGGAAAACAACCGGTTCAGTTCGGCCCTTAAGAATTGAACGAACTTTCTTCAGATACTCAATGTCGTTTGGATTTTCATTCGAAAAAGAAGATTCGATAAATGAAACCCCAAGGTCGTCAAGCACGCTAGCGATCGAAAGCTTCTCGCCGATGGAGAAGGAGACGCCGAAAGTTCGCTCCCTCAATGTAGCGTCGAGTATCTCTAATTTTTTTGTCGACTTCGAAGGAGAGGCACTCTTCAAATTCCATCGTTTCTCGGTATAGCCGAACCTTACCTTCGTCCTTTGCTCTTTCTTGTCCTGTTCTTGGATTTGCTCGATTTTGCTTTCGGAGCTTTCTTCGATGCTCGACTGGAAAATGCGGCTGTTTGAAGCTTCGACCAGCTAACAGCTTTACTCGATCCTGAGGTCTCTTCTGGCCACATCATTTGGCGAAGTCTTCGTCCAACTTGCTCAATCGGATGAGCGTCGAGCTCGTCTAGATATTTTTCAAAAGCGCGAGCTTTTTCATTCTGATATGAATTAACCCACCTCTCGGCAAAGGCACCCGACTGAATGTCTCTGAGCGCATTGCGCATCCGTTCTTTGGTCTCCTGGTTGATTACGTTCCCACCTACGGTCAATCCTCCGTATCGCGCAGTTTCGCTCACTCCGCGGTACATTCCTGCGATTCCATAGCGCTGAATCAGGTCAACAATCAGCTTGAGTTCATGCAGACATTCAAAATATGCGATCTCGGGCTGGTATCCGTTTTCGACCAACACCTCGAACGCGTTTCTAATCAGGCGGTCTGCCCCTCCGCAAAGATCGACCTGCTCGCCGAACCAGTCAGACTCTGTCTCTTCTTTGAAAGTTGTTTTTATTACTCCGGCTCTCGTGCTGCCGATGCCCTTTGCGAATTCCAGGGTCCTCTGCCAGGCTCTACCAGTGGAGTCCTGATGCACAGCCACAACTGATGGAGTTCCAAAACCCTGAAGGTAAACCTCTCTTACTCGCTGTCCCGGCGCCTTTGGAGCGACCATGAAAACGTCAACATCACTCGGCGGTTTCACCCATCCCCAGTGGATGGCCGCCCCGTGAGAGAACCCAATAGCCTTCCCTGCTGTAACAGAGGACGCTATTTCCCGATAAACTTCCCCCTGAACCATATCGGGAACCAGAATGTGAATGATATCGCCCACTCTCGCTGCCTCTGCCACCTCGAGAACTTTGTGGCCGTCAGCCTTAGCTAGATCCCAAGATTTTCCACCCCTGCGCAGTCCGACGACAACTTTGAACCCGGAGTCACTCAGGTTACCTGACTGTGCCCGACCCTGAATGCCGTATCCGAGTACAGCAATAGTTTCATTTTTCTGGACCTCCGAAGTCGTGACATCTTTGTCGTAGTACGCGACAGCTTGACCTGTTACTTGCCCTAAATTAGACATCATATTAACAACCTCTTACTTCAATAAACGCGAGTGATCCAATCGTCGTGGCCGAAGGTCATTTTTCCGAGCACTAGACCAGAGTATCCCTCCGATAGCATCTTAGTTAAAGGCCCGGCATTCCCATCATTGATTATTTTTCTATCTACGCTGAGTACCGGAACGACACCCGCCGCAGTTCCCGTGAGAAAAACTTCGTCCGCAGTGTACAACTCTGATCTGCCCACATCCCTTTCAATAATGTCCATCCGATTTTCAGTAGCTAATTCCATAATCGTGTTCCGAGTAATTCCGTCCAGAATTGATGCTCCGATTGGGGGAGTGTATATCTTGCCTTTCTTGACCACGAAGATGTTTTCACCAGTGCCTTCGGAAACTTTTCCCTCAGAATTGAGCATTATAGCTTCATCGTAACCGTTCTTGGCTGCCTCCCTTTTTGCAAATACCGAATTGACGTAATTGCCGCAAATCTTTGCCATTGGAGGAGTCACCGGATCGTATAGTCGTGTCCAGGATGAGATGCAAACATCCAGGCCTGGCTTTCCGAAATAGTGTTTAAACGGAAAGGCAACAATTGCAGCTTCTATCGGATAATTAATGAAGCCCAGGTTTATTCCAGAAAAACCAACGAACATTATGGGTCGTATGTAACAGTCTTCCTTCATCTTGTTAGCCCTAAGGAGAGAGAGACACGCGTCTTCGAGTTCACTAATTGTGTACTTTGACTCAATGTCACAAACTCGTGCCGAATTCAGGAGCCTTTCAAAATGGTCTCTTAATCTGAAGATATGGAGGTTTGAATGAACCCCGTAGCCTCTAATCCCTTCAAAGACACCTGTCCCATAATGCAGGGCGTGCGTCATTAAGGGAATTTTGCCCTGATCCCATCCCACTACCTTCCCGTTCATCCAGACGAATTCTGTCTTTTGAATTTCCGTCTTAGTTGTCTCTTCCGATTCTAATTCTACTACCATTTCA
>DATNHH010000214.1:0-7955 GCA_035605055.1 Nitrososphaerales archaeon | reverse complement strand
GGAAACTATTGGTAGATTTCACCGGGAATCTGTCTGCGAGCCAATTCGAAGGTTTCCTCGAATTTAGAAGAGTCCGCCGTTCTTCCGAGGTCAAACACCGACATTATTTCTCTAGCAATAGCCCTCTTCACAACTTTAGAAGATTCATCAAACACCTCTTGAAGGGTTATTGTAAGCGCACCGGGATCTTTCACTATCGATTCGTAGGGGATTCCTTTCCTCAAAGCAAGGTTCAGATATACAGCCTGCTTTGCGCTCGATCCGAATTCATCCAAGACTCTATCTATGCACTGTAACAGGTCATAAGTTTCCATTCTTGGCGCCGAGAAAACATTCCCTACGTTCTGATTTAGGTTCGTTGTCCTTTTTCAATACACTAACTCTACAATACTCGTGGATTTGGCAAATTCCAGATTATATTGAGAATTTGATCGCGTCAGCCAATCTCAGGGCTTAATTCCATCGTCCATTCGTGAGCACTCGACAAAGGCAGCGGATTTGTTTGGGCCAGTAGTAGTAGATTCCATCTGGAATAATTCATTTCTAGTATTTTCATACCGAAGACTCTTTCCAATAATTCTGCCAGGGTTCTCTTTCTAAAAAATTGTTTATGCGCACCGATCCATTCCCGGCCAACCGTGTGGCTCCATAAAGGCCAGACGATTCGATTCCAAACCCTCGAGTCACAGTTCGGTGTGGATAAAACAAGGTAATTTCCCACCCTTTTGGATTCCTCCAGAGCCCTTTCCAATTGATCCTCCTCCAAATGTTCGACAACTTCAAGCATCGAAATGTAATCAAACGAGTCAGATTTGAACGGCAGGTACTCTGCAGACGCACAGACATCGGGTCGGACCTCGCGATCAATGTCCAAGGATATCGCATCCGGACGTATCCTCTCACTCCTCGACCCGATATCAAGCAATCTCCCCCCGGTTATCATACGCAAGGCCTTCGCCTGTCTCTTAGAAAGCCAGAAGGAGGAAATCGGGTTCGTGGATTTTTTCACCGCGCTGATACCCGATTTGAGATCTTATCTATTTGAGAATACGATCTAGCACAGCCGTTCTAACAACTAGAACATTGAGATCTAGACTAATCAAAGCTCTCTTTCTTGCAGACTCTAAGATCAGGTCTCGTTCAAAGGAAAGATTCTTTGAAATCTGAAAATTACTGAGCGACTGTACGGGCAAAAGGTTATTTTTCCAAGAATCTTTTTCAGCCTCGTATGACCAAAGGCAGTCCCTTCCTATCCCAGCTTCAGTGTCGAATCCTTTCTTCGATGTACCTTTCAAAGATAGAATATTTGAATTCGGAGACAATTCTGAAACGAGCAGGGATTGCTCAGTCTACTTGGTCGGAGGAGCAAAATCGACTGACCAAGATGGGATTGTTGGAAAAAAAACAATCCCGAATTATGACTTCGAATATTATTACCCGGGTCATGAACTACAAACTCACGGACAAGGGGAGACTTGTTGCGTTGAATTTGGCAAATATTTCTAGGATTCTCGCGCCAGACCAGTTCTCGTTGAACCCGAATGAATTACAAGGAATTCAACACTTTTATTCCGAATCAGTTCTTCATAATGAAAGTGATCTCAACGTCAAAATTCTCGAGTGTATCGAAATCGGTTTGGATAGTTTCGGGATGAATTTGGACAAGCTAGTAAAATCAGAGGTCGAAAGATCTACAAAGATTCAATGGACTCAAATTGCAAACTTTCCGGAAAAGCTCGAATATCACTTGAGAGAATTATTTGGCGCAGGTGGGTCGGCTACAATCGAGAGCATGATCGCTGCAAACATTCGATCGCGTTTCGATCTAAGGTCGATCCGATCAAATAGTATCCCCGCTCTAATTGCTGAAATACGACTCACTGGTAGAAAATCATCAAATAATTTCACTGAAAAAAGCACCCTCAACCTGATTGAATAGGAGCTGATCTTATCTTGAACATTTTCGATATTCCAGCACAGTTAATAATTCTAGATATAATCTCAATTGCGGCGGCTTTGGGTGTAGGCTATTATGCGACAAGAATGTTTCTTCACATGAGACGGGGGCGATTGGAGAAGGGATGGAACTGGATTATATTGGGCGCATTAATGACAGCTATAGGATATTTTTTTCTGACTATCGAAGACTTTTTTCTAGCTCGCTCTTTTTACTACTCGAGTCTGGACTACGTTGGAACAGTGGTTTGCACAATAGGACTGGTCGTCCTTATGTTTGGAATCCGATCGCACTATTCAGCATGGTCTCTAAACAGAACACCGAAGGTCGATATTGTCTCGAGAGTTAGGAACCGGGAGAAAAGCGAGACTTTATCAGATTCAGCCTAGCTGAAATCTTCAGTCGAAATTCGATGATTTTCCTTTTTTTGCTTTTCAAGATAAGTAATTGATCTCTATGGTAATTTTTGATCTTCCGACGACCTAGATTCTAATCTGCCGTCTTACCTCATCTGAAACGCAAATCTGCGCATCGTACCAGTACTTTTCGTAGACGAGTGCCTTTTCGTGCGGAAGTCCCATTATTCCCTCTGGGTCATCAAAAGCCGCTACACAATCACTGACCATCACGGGGACGAATCCGCGGAAGAACGCATCGGCAGCTGTGTGTTTGTCGCAACAGTTTGTGTGTAGGCCTGTGATGAACAATTTATCTCCTGGCTCGAAGCCCAGTTTCTTCAATAGCGAATCCAATGCTGTGGGGCGTCCTCCATTGTCAGAAAAACCGCTGTAAGTTCCTTTTTCAACTTCAAACAAAAGTTCATTTCTCTTGATTTTTGAGATGTCTGAAGGCCTCCAATTTCTCTGCAATATGTGGACCTTGGGTTTTTCTGGAAGCAAACCGTCGACAATCTTTGAACCCTCAGTACCTTTCATTGAGTGAGGTCCCCATTTCTTAAGCTCGAAATCTGATTTCAAGTGTCGATCAGTCGTATAAATTACTGGATTATTTGAAATCAGAAAATCATCCTCCAATGCTCGGATGCGTGGAACCAATTCCAAACCTCGCTCCAAAGCTAAACCTGCGTTGTAACTTTTTAGAAGGAAATCGTTTGTCATATCCACGATTACTAGAGCAGATTTTGAACTCTGTATTTTTTTTCTCGGCATAATTTGGTTAGTAGACATCTTGTCATCCTTATTTCATTTTCTTAGGCCTCCAATACAAAAGGACTTGAACGACGAAAATTTCGGAAGTAGGAAAAGTAGATAGGAACTAACTATGACTCTGGGAGAATGCATTTTAGTCTAGTTGAAATCTAAATCGCTCAGACTACCTAGTCATACATTTCTATGATCTGATTGACTATTCAGTTAATTGAAACGATGCCGTTAAAGTCGATCTTAATTAACGAAAAAATAGATTTTTCGAAATGTCTTTCTTGATAGTTAATAGAACGGGCCAAGAGAACGATTTCTCCAATAGTGGCAAATCCCAGGCGAGAGCCCAATAGCCAAAGTTTTTAAATTCGTTCAAACCGTTCGGCCATGATCGTTTTCTTTTCAAGGGAGTAGAATGTTAAATGTCTGTTGAAGTTTCAAGTAATCTGCCAACTTTCCGGGAAACAATTGTACTTTACATAATTAGGGAAAACTATGCGGTAACCGGTTATAGGATTAGAAAGATGTATGTTCAGGCGACTGGAAAGGAAATGAGTTTTGGAACATTGGTCCCAATGCTTCACAGATTCGAAAAAGAAGGTTTGGCAATTAAGGAAAGAGAAAGTGAAGATGCTCCCCTAGCTTATAATTGGCATCTTACTCCACTAGGAATGGAGAAGTTGGACGAACTGCTCAACATACTTGACAAGATGTTAAGAAAACAAAGCCAACAAGAGCAACAGCTTCCTCAAATTCCCATTCAAGATTAGCTATCCAAACTCTCCGTAGCTCTAGTCTATGGCGACAGGGCGCCAACATAGATTACCTATTGAGGGGTTTATGCCGAATCGAGAATAAGCACTCTTTTGTGAAAATCTTCGCCATTGTTATACATTCATTGGAGCCAAGAATCTCACAACCCTTCCACAAGCAGGCTATGTTTCAAAATTCAGAGGATTTTGAGTACGTCTCGGAACGATTTATCCCCCATCAAGATCTTTACGAAATCGAGGAATGATTATCCTTCTGCCTAACAAGAATCAAGAATAGCTACGGCTCTTGAAAACAGTCCGTTCTGTCATTCGAGACTATGTATATAATTCAAAGGCGCGTTTTAGTTCAGCAGAATGTAATTCCCAATCACAAGAAAGACAGAGGAATTTCTTATGTACAGAACAGTACGTAACGTCTTCGTCTTTGCCGCAAATTTCGCAAAAACCATAGTCTACCAAACCTTCATTCTCTGCCTTTCTATGCCCGCCTAGCTATATGCTAGGGCATGATTTAACCGTTTGATAGTAACTTGGGATAATTTAGGTCAGAAGAGTGTAATTTGTTCTTCTTTCTTTCTTGGCCCAAAGATGTAATTGATTCTGCATTCCAATCCTTCTCCACAATTTGACAGAATTGAAACTGGGAAAAGTTATGACGCGCAGTATTCTTGCTGTAGATATGCGCCGACCGCTCTTGACGCCTACAGAAAACCTGCCGCGTTGATAATCACGCACATTGAGGATTATGATGTAATTTACCCCAAAATGACGAGAGTCGGCCAAGAAGATCTTACGAAAGCATAACGGCAAAGAGACCAAGACATTTGGAGATGCTTCCCTCGATGGATTTGATATCTCGAAGAGTGATCCAGTGCCGAAGCATCGGATCAAAAGGTGTAGGAAATCACCTTTCATTCATTTGTGAAAGAAATTAGGTTTTTTCGAATCTCCAGGGAATCCCAGATCTGTTTCCCAATATCCTTGTCCGAAAAGTTATATCTTATTGAGCAACGCTTTCGCCTTTAAGCGGGTCAGAGTCTGAGTGTCCGAAGAGCAAAGAAAACAAGCGACGATCATGCTCACCGACATCGTTGGATACACAGCAATGACACAAAAGAACGAATCGCTCTCTCTCCAGCTTCTACAAGCTCATAACGAGCTTTTGCGCAATACTATTCCCCGCCATCACGGGAGAGAGATCAAGACGATTGGGGATGCCTTCCTAGTGGAATTCGATAGTGCTCTTGACGCATTCTTGTGCGCAGTGGAAATACAAGAAACACTTCACAAATACAACGAAACAATTCCTTCGAAGGATATGCAGATTCAGATCCGGATAGGGCTCAACTTTGGGGATGTCGTTCATCAGGAAAATGACGTGTTCGGAGACGTTGTAAACATTTGTTCAAGAATTCAGCCACTTGCTGAACCGGGTGGAATATGCGTCTCTGAGCAGGTCTATACCAAAGTTAAGGATAAGCGGTTGTTTGAGTTTCAAAAGCTGCCCTCGGTTGAACTCAAAAATGTAATTCGTCCAGTTGTTGTGTATCGAGTTCTCCTACCATGGATAGCCACGTTACCGAAGTCAATACCTAGGGCGAAAGCGATAACCTCGATCAAGCGGAGACTCGCAGTGCTTCCACTTACAATTATTGGGGCTGAAACTCAGGACGACTATTTTGCTGATGGTCTGACCGAAGAGCTGATCACAGTTCTCTCCAACATTAAGGATTTACGTGTTATAGCTAGATCTTCCATTTCACGATACAAAGGTACCGCTCTCAGTCCATTGGAGATAGGGAAAGAGTTGAGTGTTGGTTCGATACTGGACGGTAGCATACGTAAGACTGGCAACAAGGCTAGAGTGTCCGTCCAAGTGATTGACGTAGAAACGGAAGAGCATGTCTGGGCGCGAAGCTATGACTACGAATTAACCGACGTGTTCACAGTCCAGAGTGACATCGCAAGACATGTTTCGAAAACTCTCAAGGTCAAACTCAAAGCCTCTGAAAGAGCGCGCATCGAGAAAAAGGAGACAGACAGTGCTGATGCGTACACACTTTATCTGAACGGACGATTTCTGCTTCATAAGAGAAACAAGCAAGCGGTACTTGAAGCAAGAAATTATTTCGAGAATGCGATCGTGAAAGACGGAAATTTCGCCCGAGCATATTCGGGCCTCGCCGACGCTTATCTCCTGTTGGGCTCGTACGGTTACATGGAGGCAAAGGATGCGTACTCAAAGGCGAAAGAGCAGGTCTCGAAGGCGCTCGATTTAGATAAGGATCTCCCAGAGGCACACAGTAGCTTGGGATTCTTGCTGGAGGCATATTACTACGACTTTGCTGGCGCTAGATCCGAATTCGAGCACGCAATTGCCCTAAATCCTAGCGATTCACAAGCCCATCATTGGTACGCAATTAATCTTGGAATTTCCAGGGACCTCGACGGAGCAATCGATGAACTCGAAAAGGCAAAGGAAATAGATCCGCTTTCCCCACAAATTGGGACAGTTTTAGGGGGATTCTACACCTATGAGGGTAGGGAAGAAGAGGCGCTTAGGACATGGGAGAACATTTTGAAGTTTAACCCTGACAACGTCCCGGTCTATCTGAACAGAAGTCTATTCTATGCGAAAAAGTCGATGAAGGAGCAAGCACTTTCAGATATGAAGAAGGGATTGAGGCTTGCGTGGGAAGCGACGGATCTGAAGTGTCTTCTCGGGTACGTATATGCCGTTCTTGGGGAGAGGGATGAGGCTCTGAAGATCCTCAAAGAAGTAAAGGACAGAACTCTCGGCGAATACGTATCGCCCTTTTACATGGCGGTTCTATATTCGGGCCTCGAAGATTGGGATCAATGTCTTGCGTATGTCGAAAAGTCGATCGAAGACAGGTCCGCCGAGATGGAATCGCTTCTAAACGATTCTATGTTTGAAAAAATTCGACTCGATCCGCGGCTAGAATCAATGCTCAGTAAGTTAGGTATTTCACTAAGTTCGTGGAGGAAAGAGATTCTCAAAGAGTCAACGATTAAGGTCTGATCTCATGGCTCTCTTCGGAGACGTCGTAGAAAAAAGTATTTCCTAAATGCTCCTGTACATGATTTTGTGAAGTGTCGCGACCCAGACGACAAAAGCTGTTGAAAACCACTTATAAAATTAACATTTCTTGAAGCGACTAGTGTGGGTGGGACTCTTGGATGGCAGCGCTCAATAATACAAAGTCGAGCTGCATGAACTTTAAGAGGCCCTCATGATTCGATCTTCTAAT
The DNA here is from genome assembly GCA_035605055.1 of Nitrososphaerales archaeon. Lineage (GTDB taxonomy): Archaea > Thermoproteota > Nitrososphaeria > Nitrososphaerales > CADDZS01 > DATLTL01. The sequence continues at coordinate 793 of DATNHH010000214.1, read as the reverse complement.
CTTAACTTTTTTCAATCGTCGTTTCTCCGAACTATCTGCGATCAATAACGACCGCTCCATATTTGGTTGGGAGTCTAAACTGATCGAGCCAATTACGATCTCATGATTGAATCGAAAAGGACTAAATCCTCCCCGACTGAGGCGTCAGGTATGAATCCAAAGTTTTCTGAGAAAGACGAACCCGAGTTAGTCAGCCTTCTTCGTAACGTTCCAATATTCTACAATCTTAACGACAATTCCTTGAGATCGCTCCTTGAGATCATAAATGAAGTCTCCTTTCCTTCCGGCAGCACTATTGTGAAAGAAGGAAGTCGAGATGATACACTTCATATTATCTTATCCGGACGAGTTGAGGTGCGAAAGGGTAGCAAGGCTCTCGCGGATCTCGGCATAGGACAGTTTTTTGGCGAAATGGCTTTCCTCGATGATCTGCCTAGCGAAAGATCGGCGGATGTAGTTTCAGTGGAACAGACGCGATGCATTGCAATCCCCGGCTGGAGCTGGTACTCCTTCTTGAGGAAAAATCCAGACGTCGCGATTGAAGTTATCAGAACTTTAGGGCACCGACTCAGAGAAGCTAACGAAGCACTAGCTGATTGATATCTTCAGAGGAATTTCCATGATATTTGGCTTTCATCCGCTTACTGATTTCTTTTCGCCGAAGAGAATGCTAGACGAAACGGTGGCTGCTGAAAAATTTGGGTTTAGAGAGATTTTCTATGCCGATCACTTCCATCCATGGACTGTTGCAGGAGGTACAACCTTTGCATGGACGTTGATCGCTTCGGCAGCC
>DATNHH010000213.1:0-4866 GCA_035605055.1 Nitrososphaerales archaeon | reverse complement strand
CATGTACAGCAGCAAAGGGACAGACTCCATGCAATGTCTTCATATCTGAAGTAACAACAGGAGCTTGTGCTGCTGTTCCATGTGCAGCAGGAATAGGCGCAGGAGAAGCGGCAACTGATCCATTATTGGAATCTACTGCAGCGGGAGCTGCAAGTGCAAGTTCCTATGCTCTTGTTACTGATTCAGTAACCAACATTCACACATTCATCAAGACAGCTCTGAAATATGGAGCAACCGAGAATCCATCAACATTGACATTCCCATCAAGTGCTACTCCATCATTCTTCCCTGACCTAACAGCAGGAACTGCAAAGGGTAGCGCAGGTGCACTCGACAGACTGCTCTTCCTCGTCACCAACGGCCAACCCAGTCCAAACATTCAGGCATTCGTAACTTTCTTCACCCAGCCAAGTGCTGAACAGTACTTCCAGGGCGCAGGATACGAAAGCCAATACGATATCACTGCAGTCTGAACGTAACTAGGACCTTCGGGTCCTTCCCTTTTTATTTTATTAAAGAATCTCTTGAGCTTGCTATGAAGTTCGCTGTACCTCTTTCAACTCTCGTAGTTGGGGTCATCGCAATTCTCGTAGTCGGGTTATTTGTCGGCTTTGGATTCATTCAAGGAAAGACAAATGGCACTACGGAATATCTAACGCAAACTCAAACATCATTCTCAACTCAAATTATTGTGCAGACTGTCTCATTGACTACCACGGAGAAATCAGTCTCGACGTTAGCTTACACGGTTTCAAATATCAGTACCTTGGTCGTCCCGACGACATTGAGTCTGCCAATTACAAACTATCGAAACGTCACTAGACTAGAAAATCAAACTACGACTCTAACAATCATCAAAACAATCAATCAAACAAAATCGATGGAGCCAAGCGGGTCAGTAATTCTTCTTTCAGATTATCGAATAAACTTCACAGCTTTCGAGCGCGATTTAGCTGTGACCCAGGCCTCATTCACTCCAGGCTTCAATGGGTATCTTGAGATCAGTTACGAATCAACTCAAATGATTCACTGGGTCCTCTATGGCAACTCTGTCAACGAAACGTCGATTCCACAGGCTACGGGTGGAGTTGAATTTCCCGTAATGTCAGGGGTTAGATATTCTCTCTACATTTACAATGACGGTTGCAATTTTGGATGTATAGGAGCTTTCAACGTGACCACGTCCGTAGTTTTTGAATATTGAACAACACTTCCTTTTTTTTCAGGCATTCATCATGAACGCCTTTAGGCGGATTGCCAACCAGACTTTTGAAAGATTGGTCGTCAAATATTGGTTCTATACACCGATTGCAAGTTGCAAGCATCATTCTCAAAACTAGGTCAATTGCGGTCGGCAGGATATATATTAGAAAAACCAATCGTCTTCAGTTGTTCAAATTACTTTTGTAACCGTGACCGTCACAGTTTCATTAATAGTTTCTACTGGACAAGATGCCCTAAGATAATCTCTGCATCTCCGTGCGACATGCCTGCGCTCTCTAATTCAGTCCCGCCAAGCTTACGGAAGCCGGTGATTCTGCGGCCGAGTCCGGTGACCCCTCCTAAGTAATAGTACTCAATTTCAAGTGGAGGGCCAATGCGAAAAATGAACAACGCGAACGCGAGAAAGTAGACAATCAATAAGCTGTTTTTGGAATTGAGTTTTTTCCCCGCAAAGGAGGAACTGTCTGAATCTGATAATTTTCTATTTCTTAGAATATTTGCAACAACTTGGATAATGCTTACTCTCTATAGAAAATATATTTTCTGAGAAAAATTAGATTATGTTCGATTTGCTAATATAGATCATGAATCAGTTTCGGAAACTTAGGCGCTTTTGTGATATCCTTCAAACTAGAAAAAACGATAGGATGGAAACGTGCTTCACTCCTGAATCTATTTTCTCCCGTCAATTGCAAGCCGCCTACACTGATCCGAATCTGAGAAGAGGCCGAGATAACCATTTGCCGCTTTCCAGATGGCAGAAATTCAGAATCACTCTTAAGATTAGGTATCGGTTTAGAAGAGATATATTCACACTTGGGGTTCCCGTTGTAATCGCAATCGTTTTTTCTGTCTATGCTTTTCACAGCGGCTTCGCTTCCTTCCAAAATCCAAATGCTTCAGGCGCTCAGTCAGCAGCCAATGCCGTAAGGCAAGCGCAAGTCGAAGCACTGCAAGGAAACATCAGCGCAATAACTCACCCCCCGGCAGCTGCAGCGTCTTCAACGGCCCCCGAAGAACAAAATCTTTACCTCGTTGTGTCGGCGGGCCCAGCGGTCGCCTTTATGCCATATATCATCGATACTTCAATCGAATCCAGACGCAGATCTCATTACGAGCAGGATTTCGCCGACTTTCTTTTCGAGCTTTCAGAACTCGTGAGGGGAGGAATCGACCCGGCAAAAGCATTTCTCACTCTCGCTCAGGGTGAGGTTGGATCGATAACAACTTTCGTGAAAACAGCTGCGAAGCAGATGAATATTGGATTTACATTCGAGCAGGCGCTGCAGAGCATGGGCAGATCCATCGGAAGTCCGCTTGCTGGTCGCTATATCGACCTAGTTATCCAAGCATCGTACGCTGGGGGATCTGTATCTAACCTTATTCAGAATGCCGCAATCGACATGGGAAATTTTCTCACGATTGAAAAAGAGAAGAAATCGGGACTGAGCCAGTACACCGTCGTGCTCTATATGGGTCAGATTGTGTTAATTGTCCTGTCTGCAATACTCGTCGTGCAGTTTATCCCGCAGCTTGTAGAGATTACGAAAGTTGGTTCTGCCGGCCTGGGTAATTTCTTGGGTACTGCAGATATTGCCAACGTGACGATTGAAAGGAATCTTTTCTTTCTTGTATTCTTGAACGGTCTGTTTGGAGGTCTGGTGATAGGCAAGATCTCCGAAGGAAAAGTCAAGGCAGGTTTGAAGCACTCCATTATACTCATCATCATTGCCCTGTTGGTCTGGGACATTTACGTCCTCCCTGCTACGGAGGGGGCGGGTCAGAATCTCAAAATCACCGTTCTCTCATACGACAACACTGGCTTGGCAGGATTTCCTCAGAAAGATCCGATCGTGATTAATATAACTGACACTCATGGGAACCCCGTACCGTCCGCAGCAGTTTCATTCATAGTGACCGGAGGAGGAATCGCGAATCCTCCTTCTGCGACAACTGACGCAACGGGCCAATCTCTCACAAAGATAACCTTAGGTAATGCCCCTGGGCCTTACGTGGTTCTGATAACTTCTGGAAACGCTCAGGTTACTCTGGTGATAAACGCGACAAATGTTGCCTAAATAGGATTCAATATTTTAGTAATGGAAGACATAAACGCGTCAAATAGTTGCTCCTAAATCTCTTTGTGATGACACAGTTTGGCCAAACAGAAATGAGTCTGCGTTGTACAAATCATCTATTTGCCGAGCAACCTGTTGATTCGGATGACAAATCGAAATTTCTGGAGGTTTTGTTGAAAAAATGAGCTCTGAATTTCGTCGAAGGCTAGCTGGAAGGAGAAGGAGGGCAGTTTCCGAAGTTGTGGGCGCGATGCTTCTTCTAATTGTTGTGGTAGTTGCAGTTGGCACATTTGCCTACTATTTGAACTACACTCAGCAACAGGCGCAAAATAGACAGACTTTCATCAATTCAGTCAAGAACGAGAACTTGAGGATTCAGAACATTTTTCTTTCGACGTTGAACACAACAGCCACACCCCAAATATCGGCCACGAACCTTACTCAGAGAATCACCACGATCAACATAACCGTCATAAATCTTAACCTGCAATCTTCAAACCTTGTTTATATTCAGGTGGACGGGACTTGGCTGAAGAACTTCACGTCATTAGGTTTCAACTATTTTGGCGGAACATATTTGATCATACCGGCGAGAGCGACGAGTCAAATTACTCTCTACACCAATTTCACAAAGACTCCGATATACCGAAACCAATCCATGCAAGTTACACTGCTCACTAAATCAGGCAACTACTTCGAGACCGCCTACAATCCTCCCAGCGCAATAATTACAGAACAGCTTTATCCGCAACAGGAAGGTGCATCGGTAGTAGATGAGCCAATATTCTCTTCGCAATTTTCGACTGTAAGCAATGAGACTTCGATAGCAAGCTACTTTTGGGTATTAACTCAAAGTCCTCATCCACCTTGCATCATATCCGGGTCAAGGGCAGCATTCGCCTTCACAAGCGTAACTTGTCCGAGCCCGTTCGTTCCGACAACCAGATTTAACGTCAGCCTTACTATTGAGGATTCAAACGGTCTGACCTCAAATTCCAATTTTCCTTTTGCGGGTGATCCAAACATCTAATCGTTGCTAACTTTCCCTAGAAAAGAGATTATTGGATTCAGGAGAACTCGTTTTCAAATAAAGGAACTTACCTTGTCTGTTTTATTTTGAATTCAATTTCTCGGGATTGTGTCTCTGTTTGTCTAATCGATGTCCTTTTGATTCATTCGATATGAGATCAGGCACGATAATTAGACCCAAATTTGTCATATTCCAGATCTTGAAATTTCGATCCTACTCAATGTTATATTGATACCAAGTAATCCTTATTCTAGTCAACATCCATTTTAGATTGGACAAAAGTCAATCGAAGTCAACTGCAATTACTAATCTATTGTCTTTACTACGCTCTAAATATTCTACATTCATCATGCATATTTTACCAGAAAATTTCGCTTCCTTCGATTAATGAATGGAGCGTTCACGTGGGATCGAAAAATACGAACGAGTCGCAATTTCAAGAATTATTCTAGTTGTTGCTGTCGTAGTAATTTTGGTAGTGGTAAGTGTCGGAGCAGTTGTGGCATTAAATGGAAATTCTGGCAAAACCACAAC
>DATNHH010000212.1:0-5761 GCA_035605055.1 Nitrososphaerales archaeon | reverse complement strand
ATCTGTGAAAGTTCATTTGTTATGTCAGGTTCGATTTCCTTGACTCCGACAACGATAACGTCCCCGCCAATACCCTCTTTCAGCTCTTCTGGTGTACCCACTTTTATTATCCGGCCATGATCAATAATCGCGATGCGGTCGCACAGAGAATCCGCCTCCTCCAAGTAGTGTGTCGTGAGAAATAGTGTCATGTTGTACTCTTCCTTCAGCATTCGAATATACTTCCACACCGCGGCCCTCGTCTGAACGTCCAGACCAAGAGTCGGTTCATCAAGAAATAGGAGCTTCGGATAGTTGATCAAGCCGCAAGCCAGTTCAAGTCTCCTCCTCATCCCACCCGAGTATGTACTAACCTTTCGGTTAGCAGCATCATTCAACTCAACAAGATTCAGAAGCTCTTGAGCATGTTCTTTGGAATAGCTCCTTGGAATGCCGTAGAGATCAGCACAAAGAAGTATGTTTTCGTATCCCGTCAAGTCTTCGTCGGCAGTGTACTCCTGCGGAACAACTCCCACACTCCTCCTGACATCATTTGCGTGTTTAGCAATATCAAACCCAGAAATCTCGGCTTTTCCAGAGCTTGGCTTTAGGAGAGTTGTGAGCATGTTAATCGTCGTGCTCTTGCCTGCCCCATTTGGCCCCAGAAAACCAAAGATCTCTCCCTCTTTGATTTCAAAACTTACGTCGTCGACCGCTTTCAATTTTCCAAACGATTTGGATAGATTCTCTGCTCTAACAATAGGTTGAGCTGATTCGGTTAATTCGGTTTTGGTCACTAACAATGTCAATTCACTAACTCGCTATTTCATACGAGAAATCTTTGAAGATGCAACCAGAGGCTCAGATTTTTGCAACTTCTTCATCAGTTCCGTCGTCCAATCCTGTTGATGTTTCAAATTCAACGAATATTCATTTAGAATATAATCAGCTTCAGATGGACTAACGAAAACTAGTTTTGATTCCAGAAACTCTCTTGTAATCTCAAAATTCGATTTGGAACTATCCAAACAGAATTTCGCCATGTTCTTGGGTTCAAGCATGTCTAGGAAAATCCTACTCATTGCACGCCATTTCTGCCCGGCAGTGCCGAAAACCTCCTTTGCCTTCTCGACCCGCTCCATACCTTTTGGAGTGATGCGATAAATTCGTTGAGAGGTTTCCAATTTCTTGGACGGATCGGCAACTATGTAACCATGAGCAACGAGCTTCTTTAAGAGAGGATAAATCGATCCGGGACCCGGCCTCCAAGCACCTTCGGTCTTCTCCTCGATATCCTGAAGAAGCTCGTAACCGTGGGAGGGTTTTACTGAGATTTTGAACATGATATAATGCAAAAGCAAACCTCGTGGAGCGCCCTGTGGCTTTGCGAATTTCTCAAGGTCGAAATCTTCAGAAGTTTTCGACTTCATTTTCTGCATGACGCAAATAGTAGATTTCAGTGTATATAACTATGTCTAATACGATATAGATTGATATTCAGGTACGAACCTCCCCTCTGTGTCTCACACGATAACCAACCGTGGAAGTGAAGATAAGGAAGACCAGGGTGACGACATAAATCAGAAGGGTAATACCTGTAGAATAAAACGAAACTGCTATTCCAGCCACATAAGCGAGTGGGCCAAAAGTAATTCTACGATTGATCTTTGACATTATTTTTTCATCGATCAAATCCGACGATAGTAGCTTCCTCTTGGAAGAGTAAAACCAAAGAAATTGTGAAGTAACATTCGTCGCGATTAGATTTGCGCCATAAATTATGAGAGGAGTCTGAAAAAAAGGATAGCGCCCGATCAGCGCAGTTGAGAACGGGATGAATCCTATGGTCATGAGGAAGGAAATATTGAGCCACAGAAGGATTCGGTCGACTCTGATGACATAATGGAACATGCTGTGATGCCTTATCCAGAATGTTCCCAAGATTGCAAAGCTGATTATGTAACTCAAAATATTTGGATAAAGGGGATTCAAGTCCTCAATCAAATTCGCGTTGGAAGTTACGATGGGAACGCTCAAGCTCAATACAAGCACCGTCATTACCGTACCGAAAATGCCGTCAGTCAGAGACTCCAATCTCTCCTTACCGAGACCGGGAAGTACATGGTGAACTTCAGAACTCAAAGCCGAATTTCTCCGCAGAATCTGAATTCTGATTTCAATAGGAAAGAGTTCTTTAGCTTTCATTATTGGTTGAAATGGAATCCTAAACTCCTGCTAAGCTTAAAGATGTGTGAGAGGACGACCGTTCTGCACCATGTCTGACGCTCAACCAGAAGTGCGTCCGAAACCAAGGATCGAGTCTTTGTCCGACATGATTTTCGGACTTGCGCTCTCGGTGGGGGCAATTACTCTCGTTAGTAGTCCTCCTACTACCAGTGGTGGACTCTACAATGACATCTTAACTTTCGGTTTTAGTTTCTTGATTCTGATCTCAGTTTGGATTAGATATACCAAGATTATGTCTGTACTTCCTCTAGAAAATAGACGAAGTATATCGCTCAACACATTGTTACTTTTTATTGTCTCGATAGAGCCGTTTCTTTTCAATCTTGTAAGAACAACGAATCCGAATTCACCTGGTGATTTCGCCAACGTTGTTTCGATCTCTTACGGAATTGATCTAGGTGTAATGTTGCTTATTCTTGGATTTTTCACGTCACTCCTGGTAGACGAGGAAAAGAAATTACTTTCGAAAGAACTTCGACGGGAATTTACATATGAGATGATCACAATGTATGTCGCAGGAGCGCTTTTTGTTGGATCTGCCCTCATCCCTCTCACTGTGCAAGGTATTGGAGGTCAGCCTCTGAGGTTTGATATCTGGATTTTTCCTTTCATCATCTCAACGATTAGACGAAGAAGTAGGGACGCGATCAGGGAGATGCAGAAACTTCGATCACATAATAAGAGCTCAGAATCCTAAAAATGTCCTAATCGAACATTAGTTATCGAAGCCCAAATTAGCTTAATCCAATTTCCGAAGTTTGATCTGAGATTTTACTTTTTATTTTTCCGCTCGTTTTCCCTGAACTTCCTCCTTCCATCTCTTCAGAGAAAAGTTCTGATCCTGAAATCTTTTCTTTCCATCTGTTTCCCTTCGAATCAATTCGGTGGCATATTCCAGGACCTTCGGAAGTTTTTCTGCAGGGAATTTGCAGGCGCCGCACTGATCCATGTGAATGATCTCTCCGGGAGAAACCGACAACCCAGCAACATTAACTGGAATTCCAGCGCCCCTGAGCTGAACGGGCCCATGTCCGGACGTCATTCCTGTTGCGAGATATTGTATCCCTGATTCCTTAATCTCAACATAATCCCTCATGGGACCATCCGTCAGAACCCCAACGACTCCGAAGGCCTTGAACTCGGTCGTCATCATTCCGCCGAACAGTCCTGAAAGGTTCTCCAAACCTGGCGAATAGGTCTGCTTTGCTACAAGGACGACAGGACGTTTGATCTTTTCAAGGTGTTCGTAAAGTAGCCACGAGTCAAGTTTGGTATTCTCCCAAGTCTCGTCGGAGTACCATGCGGTCGCTGCATAACCGCAAACTGGACCGTACTCTGGATAGATGCATCGGATTGAAGTATCCGTATAGTACTCTCCTCTCCAGGAATCGTAAAGCTTGAGACAGATGTCACTGTCCGGATAAGTTGCAACGACGTTACAAATGGTAGCCGTATCGAATTTTCGGAGCTCCTGAATTATTTTCTCGTCTCTGATACTAGTCATCTTAATTCATCCAGTATTGTCCAGAAGAAAACTCGGCCATTTTTAAGTCAAAGGCACTCGAATACTTTTGGATCTTGCTGAAAAGGCTGTTTTGGGATCCAACTAACCGATTTTTTTTTCCCACGTGAAAGAAAAGATGTAACTTTTGTTCGGGCCGTTAAGCAAAAGTTTAACTTACTCTTATGTTCGAGTGTGGGAAAGCTGCTTAGAAGATGTCTCGAAGAATAACGATCCCCCAGACCAAGTTCGGGAAAAGAAAACTTGTCACTTTGAGTGCAAGCTTAGCTATCCTTGCCATTTTTCTGATATCATCAGTAGTCGCTGCTCCGCATGCATATGCTTTTGCGAACGGTCAGAATGCCTCGATTGTGATCGGTTACAACAATTTCACTTCGAGAAATTCAATCGAACCTCCCAATCAATCAAGTATAACCAGCCCAACGGGATTGACATTTGACTCCGGTGGAAATCTTTGGGTAGTAGATGGCAGTAACGGTAGAGTCTTGGAATTTAAGTCGCCGTTTACTAGTGGGGAAAGTGCTAGCACTGTTCTAGGAACCTCGAATTTCGTCGTTTCGGGAGGTTTAACTTCCGCAAATCAGACGGATTTGGTCGAACCTTACGGACTTGCCTTTGATTCGTCTGGGAATTTGTGGGTCAGCGATGACTTGGCCGGAAGAATTGTGGAATTCAAGGCACCATTCAGTAATGGTGAAAACGAAAGTGTAGTACTAGGACAGGATAATTTTACTGCTGAAGCTAGCATTGATATCAACGCTTCTCAGTTCAACCTTAGTTCACCTACTGGGATGGCATTCGATTCTTCGGGAAACCTGTGGGCAGCTGATGCAGGATATAAAAGGGTCGTCGAATTCAAGTCTCCTCTAACCACGGGAGAAACCGAAAGCCTAGTCATTGGCCAGTCGAATTTTACCAGCGGCGTTCAGGACATTCCAGGTTGTCCCTTTAGTTGTTCAGCGCAGACATCCCCAACAAGTCTGGCCGATCCGACTGCCGTGGCATTTGATTCATCGGGAAATCTATGGGTGGCGGATCCCCATGGTGGCAGAGTTTTGAGATATAACGCTCCTTTCTCAAATGGAGAAAGTGCCAATCTGGCTTTCGGAGTGCCGAATCTTAATTCAGTCCCAAGTTTCTTTTGCATTTCTGGTGGTGCAGGATGCCTCGGCTTTCCAGATTACTTGGCATTTGACCATCCTGGAAATCTCTGGGTATCCGACGATACTAACGGTAGAGTCCTCGAATTCCCCCAGCCCTTCTCAATGAGTGAAAACGCGACTCAAGTAATAGGACAGCCAAACTTTACCAGTGTATCGGCAGTCAGCGGTCCGACAAACGATTCCCAATCGAGTCTGTACGGGAACGATGGTATTGCGTTTGATTCTTCTGGAAACCTCTGGGTGAGTGATGGGCTAAATAACCGTGTTCTAGAGTTCGCTCAAGGAGCCGTAGCCACTTCGACGGCAAGTTCTTCCAGCTCCTCACCCGCATCGTTATCATCGTCATCGACCACTTCGCTTGCGCCAGTGACATCTTCATCTACAGCTGCGGTTCCGAGTACTTCAGCGCAACCTACAACACAATCAACTAGCATCGTTTCAACTTCAAACCCAGCTCAAACGTCCAGTTCGAGCAGTAGCACTTCGATATCTTTGAATTATCTCGAGGTCGTGGGAGTCGTTGTCGTGGTAATGGGGGCGGCTCTTCTTGTCGTTAGAAGAAACAAATTGTCCTCTTGAGTATCGGTATTTTCCGAAACACATCGACCCGTTCAATGAGAAACGAGCTCTGTAAGCTCCGTTCAGCTCGTTTCAAGCTCTTCTGAGCTTACAGAGCTTGAACGTAGCTCTTCGGCCAAAAAGCACGCCAGCGTGTGAAACGCAGAAAATTTTTCGTTTTGGTAACTTCGTGGGAAATTCTTTCTGTTAACTAGCGTGGGATGACGGTCAGGGATAATATCCGGCTATCTTGCCTAAGGTATAAGTCGCTATTTCGCTAAGGTTCTGACTT
>DATNHH010000211.1:0-4315 GCA_035605055.1 Nitrososphaerales archaeon | reverse complement strand
GCATGTCTCTGGCAAAGAAAAATTCGCCCGGCGGGAGAAACTTGTTCCGGATTATGAGCGCAACCATCGACCCGGCCGAGTTTTTGGGTTTCATGGGGATCAAGAATCTCTACACTATATCAGGCAGGAGGTACCCGGTCTCGATCGAGCTTGAAATGGCGAAGGACAATTTCGAGATGCAGGACAAGCTTGTATCATACCTTTATTCTCAGCCGGACAGTGAATCGTGGCTCGTTTTCCTTCCGACGAGGCGCCTCGTTGAAAAGTACGCTCGGAGCTACGGGGGCGTTTACCTCCACGGCGGACTCGAAGGCGCCGAGGTGAACAAGATCCAGCAGAGAGCGGAGATAGACAAGAACCTGAAGATTTTTGCGACTAACATCATCGCATCTTCCGTCAACATTTACGTGGACAACGTCTTGATCTTCAACGAGACAATTGAAGGCAGAGACAAGTTAGGGCATAAGGTGCTCGAATACAAGTCAATTGACAATAATTATCTCCTACAAATGATCGGGAGGATTGGAAGGTTCAAGCCGGGTAGGGCAGTGATCTTGAGCGATGTTCCGATTCCCAAGACCATTTCTCCGAAGAAGGTGTTCAAGTCTCTTGAAAGGGAAACGCCGTTTGATCTCGTGCTACTCATGTCGAAGTATGGGTTGAAGCTCACCGAGCTCGAGTTCATGTCCAAACTTAATGTGGATGAAATAGCATTTGCGGAGAATTGGCTCTTCGAAATCGGCGCGATTCAAAAGGAATCTCACACGATAACCGAAAAAGGAATCTTGATGAGCGAAATTCCTTACGATCCTGATTTCGCTCACATGATCTCAGAAGCAATTGTCCGCGGGAATAACGGAGTCGCGAGGTTTCTACTTGCAGCTGGTGCGTTCGGGGATTCTCTAAATCATGCCTTCAAAACCGAGATGGAGGCGCAAGCAATCGAGTTTCTGTACGCGCTTGACAAGACAAGCGAGCTGGGAGTCAAGGCAAAACTTCTTCAAAAATATTCCGAAGATCGCGAGGGACAATTTATTTCAAAGCTCGTTGACAATGGCATCTTTCCGCGATTTCTGGAGGAGGCGTGGAAGAACTATGATGCGGCTCGTGATTCGCTCAATGATATCATCAAGAGAGAAGGGAAGGAGATACCAAGAGAAGTAATATCGGAGATAGACTCTTCAAAGCTGGAGGAGTACCTCAAAGACTGCCTGACCTTCGAGCACTACTACCTCCATGAGGCTAAGGAGTTCGGCCTTGACGACCTGAAAATCGAAGGTGATTTTTATGCGAGGAGCATTACGATGAATTTCAGGAAGATTTTGTACGATGTCGTCGCGATTGAACCCGATTAGCTGGTTGAGATTTTGACCCGAGAGTAAGTCCTGTACGCGAGAGCAAAGAGAGCCGCAGTCTCGAGAAGGAGTACCAGTGTCTCGGCGGGTTTCCATGTATCCATGAAATAAATTGGGTTACCTAGACCTGCCCTGATTCCATCGCTGACGTATGTCAGCGGATTAATGTAAGAGACTATTCGAAGCGGTAGCGGTGTCGCCGAAGTTATCGGGTAAAACACGTCAGAAACGAAATTGATCACGAATAGGATGATTATCTGAACAGAGTTGTACATCTGGTTCGTCTTAACTTTGGCAGCGATGTAGAGCATCGTTGAGCAAAAGAAAATCGCCCCGACCACGAGGTTCAGTAGCACGAGACCTAAGCCCTCAATCGAGAAAAAGATGTGGGTTCCCAAAGGAATTGAAATTGCAATCATAACGGCAGCGCCCACGAAGGAGGCTGTTGTGGTGGCGATCATTATCCCCAGAAGGTATTGACTGCGTGAAAATGGCCCGGAGAGAATCTGCGAGAACATGCCAAATTTTCGATCAAGCCACAGCATACTTCCCCCAATCGTGCCTGCCATCACAGTCTGAAACGCAACGATACCAGGCGCGAGGTATGAGGTGTAGTTGAACGTGACACCATTAACGGAGAAGTCAGAGACAATTGAGACGAACATCGAACCGAGAAATATCAGGTACATGGCAGGGAGTCCAATAATCACAACAAGGCTCGCGGGGTCCATGTTTACCTTCAAGTTTCGCCACGCCAGACGGATGGAATTGGGAATCTGGTTCAATAGGTACCCTCCCCTTCGTCTGGGGACACCGTCTGGATGAACACGTCTTCCAGCGTGCTCTTCCTGATGTTTAACCACTCTAGTTTCACCTTTTGCACGGCTGTTAGGGCAATCATCGTCTCGATTACTTTTTCCGGATTTTTTGCGATGATGATTGCGGGATCGTCTCCTTCAGGTTGTCTCGCGATCTCGACCTCGGGATGTATTTCTCTTAATTGAGAGAAGAAGGTTTCGTAAGATGGCAGCATCCCATCCACCGGAGAGAGAATCAGTTCAATGGCTTTTGTCTCGCCATACCGGCGCTTCAAATTCTCGGTCGTATCGAGAGCAAGCAATCGGCCCTTGTCCATGATTGCGATTCGGTCGCACAAATAGTCTGCTTCCTCCAGATTATGCGTCGTGAACAGTATCGTAAGGTTCTCATTTTTTGCCTTGTCCTTCAAGAGATCTAGGATACGACGACGCATGATCGGATCGAGTCCGACGGTTGGTTCATCCAGAAATAGAAGGTCCATCGGGTGCAGGAATTCCCTGGCGACCTGTACGCGTCTCTTCTGTCCACCGGAGAGCTCAAGCGCTGAGGTCTTCAGAAAATCTTCCAGCCCAAAGATCTTTACCAGTTCATCGCGCTTTTTGTCCCTTATTTGCTTCGGAACTCCCCAGAGAAAACCGTAGAGATCGAAATTTTGCTTTACTGTGGTGAACTCAAACGAGACTTCCTGCTGGACAACTCCGATTCTCTTTCTGATCTCCTTCCCTCGTTTGGTTACATCATAACCCAGGACAGAGATCTTCCCCTTAGTGGGTTGCAGCAAAGTTGTCAGAACTTTTATCGTAGACGTCTTGCCGGCGCCATTCTTACCGAGCATGCCGAAAATCTCTCCCTTCTTTACCTGGAATGAGATGTCATTGACAACGTACTCTCTGCCGTTGTAAGTGTGAGAAAACCCTTCAACCGAGATAGCGTTCTCATAGTCAACCGCTTTCGGCGAGTTGACGCTCTGCTGCAAAGTCATTCGGTAACAATTCCACGGAGAGACCGAAGTGGTCGGTGTTGTGATTTAATTATTGCTCAGGCAAATCGGCCGTGGACAGTTCCTTCAACTTGTCCGAAGTCAGTCTGTAATAGTACCATTCGCTCAATCTTTTCGCCCCTTGTTTCTCATAGAACCGAATCGCATTCTTATTCCATGTTAGCACGGCCCACTCCATCCTGCCACAATCCCTTCTGGCGGCTTCGCTGACACATTTTAGGAAGAGATTCCAACCGATTCCCATTCTGCGATGCTTTTCTAGAACGAATATGTCTTCGAGATACAGAGTTCTCTTTGCAAGAAACGACGAATACGTGTAATAATACAGAGCGTAGCCTGCGAGCTTTTTCGATTTTTGATCTATGGCGACGAACATTCTCAGCCATCTTTTGGAAAAAATGTCCTCGATAATTCTGCGTCTAGCTTCATCATCTGGGGGATCGAGATGCTCAAAGTCCGCTAAAGCTACAAGAAGATCTACGAATTGAGAAGCGTCTTTTCGTATGGCTCGACGAATCGAGTAACTGCTCATTCCAATGCCTTGCCGAAAATGGAGCTGTTAAACAATACTACCCGGTGTACTCTTTTCAGTAACCTCACTCGATTCTGGCATTCTCAGCTCGACTTTTTGTCAGTTTCTTATGGTCATCAAAAAACACTCAAAGTAAGTCTTCAATGCAACTTGAAAAGAGTTTGAGATCGTTATCTACATTAGAATCCAGAATACATGGTTAGAATTCACTTAACTAAATGCTCTCATAGATCTAACAGAAAAGATTAACATGCGATGAAGCGTGTTATGGGTAACAGATTATTCTTCGTGCGGTGAACCAATGTCGGAAAATGAGACTCCTCCCAGACCACGAAGAGGCAGAAGTTCGAGAACTGCTCGGATTGTTAAGGATCCCATTATAACCAAAGAGGCGTCAGGCGTAAAGCGCGAAGAGAACATGGATTTTATCAGCAAAAAACTTGCGAAACTGGATACTCGAAGGCAGGATCTTGCTAAGCGATTGGATGAGGCGCAGAAATCTGCCGACTATGAAAATTTCCAAAGGATCGGCAATAGCTATCTAGGCACTATCCTTGAAAGCATAAATCTCTACATTGATCTAATAAAGGAAATAAGCTCCGAGCCAGT
>DATNHH010000210.1:0-4437 GCA_035605055.1 Nitrososphaerales archaeon | reverse complement strand
AAATAGAATGCGAGCAAAGGCCGTGATTAGAGAAGTCGGCGAAAGAGGGAGGTGGTTCGATAAGTTAACCGAAGACGACCTTGCCGCGAGATACGTCTACTCTAAACGAAAAATCGTCGAAATCACAATTCGGTACGCTCGGAAAAATCTCGTCCTAAACGGTATGATATTTCCTCTAGGGACTTCTGCTGGTATCTGGGAGATTACGCCAAAGGGACTAGAGAGGATTCGTAACAATGAGAATTGGCGACCAAGGTATTCCGCGCACGAAGGGATAATTATTGAAGACGCGCGAAATGAAACTTCCCGGATCTAACGCGATCGCGTCTGACAGTCTTACCATGCCCACATTTGTATGTACTGCATGCAGTACACGCTTACAAACGATTGTCGTCGAGTTGACATGATGTCATGGCTCTAAAGCCGCGTTACGTTTTTCCTCTCAATTTTCGCTCGGAAGATCTGGAGCTTCTAAATGCTGCCGTTAAGATAGCCAAAGACGAGACAAGCGATTTGACGACAGTCATGAGAGAAGCGTTGCTACAGTACACGAAATCGAAACTCAAGTCAGGCAATATCAAGATGGACGAATTTTTGGATCATGCAAAGGTCGATGACGTTTTTCGGAACATGCTTTCCCCCACCGAGCTCAAGGGATAGGTTGACAGCGACCTGTTAGTCTTCGCGAAACTTGTCCGCGGTAGGAAGCAAGAAATAGAATCGGAGCTCAAGAAAAGGGGATTTTACTTTGTTTGGTAGAACTCTTCGGCCTGAATCATGCTCCAACCGTCTTAGTTTCGGTTGAGGAAACCCTCGCAAGGGAAGGAATCGAAAGAGAGGGAAGCGATTGTGCTCTGAAAGTTATTGGATAAGAATCGAGCCAACCTTGCGCCTTTATCAAAACAAAATTGCGATCATAAAAATTTCCGAATAATACACAGATTCACCATTCAATCTTAAATAAACTGGAGAAAATGAAAGGCGTAAAGAGTATTAGAAAATGGGAGTTTCGAGAAAAAATCATGGTGAATTGGCAAGACATGAGGAAAAAATCGCTGTCGTTGGCTCCGGCTTGATGGGGAGGGGGATCGGGCAATCGTTTGCCACGGCCGGATATCGAGTCACGCTAATTGATCTGAATCAAAAGATTCTAGATTTTGCTGTAGAGCAGATCGAAGCGTCTCTCAAGACACTGGAGAAAGCTGGGTTACTGAAGGGAAAAAGTGGAGTCGTTCTTTCTAACATTTCAACGGAATCAGTGTTGTCAAAGGGTGTTTCCAATTCTTCCTTCGTCTTTGAAGCCGTGTTTGAGAATGTCGACACGAAGAAGGATGTTTTCAAAAGGGTTGAGTCGTTCGTGGGACCTGAAACTGTAATCGCAAGTAATACGACGGCTATCCCGATCACATCTCTTGCGAGCGCGACGACTCGTCCCGAGCGGGTAGTTGGTGCTCATTTCTGGAATCCTCCTCAGCTGATGCGCGCGGTTGAGGTTACAAAGGGAGAGAAGACGAGCTCTGAAACTGTCGGAAGAATAGTTTCAATTCTCAAAAATGCGGGAAAGAAACCGGCGGTCGTAAACAAAGATGTTCCGGGACAGATCGGAATCAGAATACTTTACGCAATGATCAGGGAAGCAACCTGGCTTGTCGAAAACGGGATTGCTTCGGCGGATGATGTTGACAGCGTCGTGAAAGAGGCTCTGGGAACGAGACTTGAAGTCGTGGGTCCGCTGGAACTTTCAGATCTTTCTGGAATCGATCTCGTCGAGAGCGTCGCGAAGATCCTCTACAAGTCGCTTGACTCCTCACAGGGGCCGCAGGAGCTTGTGAAGAATATGGTAAAGAGGGGAGAGCTGGGCATAAAGTCCGGTAAGGGATTCTACAATTGGAAGAAAGATCGCAACGCGCAGGAGACGATCAGGATGCGCGACGAACATATTATCAAAATCTTAAAGGAGAAAAACGCTAGCAAAGAATCTTCCTAAGAAGCGGTAGAATTTTTCCGAATGTCGCAGCAGGTCCAGTCTATTCAAGAAGAGAAAAAGCAGCTGGCTGATCTGTTCGTAATCGGCAGATCCGTCCCGCGCGTCGACGGGAAGGAGAAGGTTACAGGTACCGCAGTTTTTGCATACGACATGGAACTGCCCAGAATGCTTTACGGCAAGATTTGTCGGTCGCGGCTTGCTCATGCGGAAATCCTGGGCATCAACAAGGAGAAGGCTCTGCGGATTCCTGGAGTTCGAGCTGTTGTTACCGGCCAAGATGTATCACAGGGCCTTCGTGGGAGAGGCTTGCTCGACACACCAATTCTCGCTCACGGCAAAGTGAGATACGTCGGCGAGCCGATTGCAGCTGTGGCGGCAGAGACTCTCGAAGCGGCCGAGGAGGCTTGCGATTTGATAGAAGTGGAATACAAGGAACTTCCTTCTGTCTTTGACCCAGAAAAGTCGATGGAGCAAAATCCGGAGGTTGTTATTCACCCGGATATCGGCAAATACCAGCGCCTAAAGGCCCAGATATACAAGGCAGTCTCTGATCCAGCGAGGCCGAACATTACAAATTACTTCAAGGTAAGGCATGGGAACATTGACGATGCCTTCGCGCGAGCCGATCTGATTGTCGAAAATCGTTACTCGACCCATATGGTTCAGCATGCTCACATTGAGCCTATCGCCGTACTCTCGAGATATGAGACGGACGGATCGTACACTATTTGGACGTCCGGTCAAAATACCTACAGGACAAGGCGAGAACTGAGCGACGCTCTAAAAGTACCCGAGACTAAAGTCAGGGTCATCGCTCTTCGACATGTTGGTGGCGGTTTTGGAAACAAAGGGGCCGGTCACATCGAGCCGATAGTTGCGTCGCTAGCAGAAAAAACAAGGCGGCCGGTGAAAATTTCACTTACAAGAGAGGAAGTGTTCACGGCGACTAGCGTACGGCACCCGTCCGTGACATATGTGAAAGATGCGGTCAAGATGGACGGCACTATTCTTGGGAGACAGATAAAGCTGATCTACAATGGGGGAGCGTATTCACTGGCAGGGAATGTAGCGGTAGGAAACTCCATCCACGGCATGACCAGCGTGTACAGACTACCTGCCCTAAAAGCCGACATCTACAGAGTCTACACTAATCAGGTTCAGGGAGGAGCATTTCGGGGTTTTGGCGCACCACAAATCTACTTTGCGATCGAATCGCAGATGGACTTGATAGCCGAGAAGCTTGGGATGGATCCTCTGGAATTCCGGAAGAAAAACATCCTACGTGATGGCGAGAAAACTGCTATCGGTCACAAGACGACGAACAGCACAATTGAAGAGTGCATCGGAAAAGTCGTAGAGGCAGTAAAATCAAAACCTCTACCCGAAAGAGAAGGAAAGTGGCGCTACGGCACCGGCTATTCAATTTCAAAAGAACAGTGTGACGTCTCGTTTCCCAGCATGGCATACATCCGACTGATTGAAGACGGTTCTGTTGAAGTCTGGACCGCAGCGACGGATCCGGGAGAAGGAATCCACACTGTACTTTCCCAGATCGCAGCAGAGGAGATGCAGATTCCTATTGACAAGGTAAGGATGGTTCTTTCCGATACTGGACTGACCCCGGTCGGCACAGGTGCCTCGGGAAGCAGGCAGACCTCTCAAATGGGAATGGCCGTCAAACTTGCCGCACTAGATCTGAAGAAAAAGATGATTTCTTCCGCCGCAAAAAGACTCGCAGTTCGTGAGGATTCGCTATCCTTCGTTGGAGGAGAGATCGCTGTCAATGGGGGAGATGGTCCTAAGAGGTCTCTATCATACAGCGAAATTTTCCGGCCCGGACCGATGGGTGGAGCTTTCGTCCCCGAAGAAGGGACACTGATAGGCAAAGCCTTCTGGATGCCAAAGACCGGCGAGTTAGATCCGGAAACGGGTCAGTCATCCACCGATCGGGCTGTCGCCTATTACACTCCTGTAGCGCAGGCGGCTCGCATTGCAATCAACGTAGAGACGGGCGCTCTAAAAATAGTAGAATTCATCGGATCTATCGATGTAGGAAAGGCGCTGAATCCACTGAATGTGATCGGACAGAATGAAGGAGCGATCGCGATGGGATTGAATGGAGCAATAAACGAGGAAATGGTACTGGTGAATGGGAGAGTGCTAAATTCTGATCTAAAAGACTACAAGCTTCAGAGCGTAATGGAGTACTATCCGATCAGTTCGATCATACTTGAGAACTATAACCCCGACGGCCCTTACGGTGCCAGAGGATGTGGAGAAGCTCCGATAAGTCCCGTGGCTCCGGCACTGGCAAACGCGGTCTACGACGCGATTGGGATACGCTTTTTCGATTTGCCGATTACTCCAGAAAAAATTCTGCTGGCACTAAAGTCCAGCGCGAACGGAAAGCGTTAATTCTGAAAACGGAACTTTTCTCAGGACTACTGGAA
>DATNHH010000209.1:0-4704 GCA_035605055.1 Nitrososphaerales archaeon | reverse complement strand
TAACCTGGGCTACCACTGCAGTGTCTGAAGACGTACTGGATGCGAGCATCAAGGCTCTCATAGATGGGTATCGTTACAAGCTGATCTTTCGAAGTAGGTCGGAGAAATATTCTCTGCCTGATTGGCGTATTGCTTTGAGCTGGAGGTACTCTGAGAGATGCTAGGTCGACATCAGACAATAGTAGAAAAAATTGTTTCGCGAGCAGCTGGAAAGGACGTCAGAGCGGGGGATCTGATCGACGTTCTCCCAATTGACAAGCTGTATTTCAATGAAGTTATCGCGCCTCCAGCGATAATCAATTTCGAGGATGACTTCGAACCAGTTTTTTCGGAGACACGATCGAGTTCGTCTCAAAAAGAGATTGTAGTCTTTGGTCCCCCTGGACAGGGAAAATTCAAGCTGCGAGTCTTCGATCCAGCCAGAGTGTGTTTCATCCCGGATCACACCGTTCCATCTTGTTCTGTCAAAGTTGCGCAGGGAGTAAATCTGATGAAGCGCTTTGCTTCGGAGCAGGGCATAAAGATGTACAAGGAGGGCGACGGAATAGAACACACGGTAGTCACTGAAGAAGGATTCGTACGACCCGGAGAGGTCGTCGTTGCTACCGACAGTCACACTGATACAGTTGGTGCAATTGGAGCCCTGGGATTTGGAATAGGGACAACCGAAGCCGAGTACGCTCTTGCGACAGGCGAGATCTACGATTTCTTTGTCCCAGAGACATTCAAGTTTGATATTTCCGGAGATTTCCGTCCCGGAGTTTCAGCAAAAGATTTGATCTTACAAATACTTGGCACTGTCAAAGAGGGAGGTTGCTCAAAGAAGGTTGCCGAGTACTCTGGTGATACTATACGACGGATGGGGATGGACGGACGGTTCACGATGTGTAACATGTCAGTTGAGATGAGCGCAAGAACCGGTATAATCAATCCTGATGATGTAACATCCGAATTCATGAAAGACACGGTTGCAAGACATCCTGAACTTGCGAGTGAACTATCGTCGAGCTTCGAGAGTGGTTCGAGATTTGTAAAAAGTGACGTTGGAGCCGAGTACTCCTCAGTAATGGAATTGGACGCAGACACGATCGAGCCGCAAGTTGCTCAACCACATTCCCCTGCGAATACGAAGCCAGCGCGCGAAATCAGCGACGAGATCAATGTTGTCTTCATCGGCTCCTGCACTAATGCGAGACACTCGGATCTTGTTGAGGCTGCTCGTATACTGAAAGGGAGAAAGGTACATCGAAATGTTAACCTGCTTGTTATTCCGGCTTCGCGGCTTGTTTACAATTGGGCAATGAATGAAGGGGTTCTCAAAATTTTTGCTGATGCGGGTGCAAATATCGAGTCGTCAAATTGCGGGCCTTGCTTTGGGAAACATATGGGTGTTCTTTCTCCGGGAGATCGCTGTCTCAGCACCTCTAATCGAAATTACAAAGGGAGAATGGGATCTCCAGATGCCTTCATCTACCTCTCTTCACCTGCAACTGCCGCTGCTAGCGCCATCGAGGGAAAAATAGCTGACCCGAGGAGGTATTACGCTTCTTGACTCCGAGCATCGAGGGAACTGTCACCGTAAAGTTCGGTGATGACATTAACACTGACTACATCATCCCCGCGTATTTACTTCAAGAGGCCTGGGATAAGAAATTCTTCGCCGATTATGCTTTCGAGAGATACAGTCCGGATTTCATAAAGACCTGCAGAGCTAATACCAGAAATGACAACATCGTCGTAGCCGGAAAGAATTTTGGTTGCGGATCAAGTAGGGAGCAGGCAGTGTATGCAATCCAGTATAACAACGTGAACGCGGTTGTCGCTGAATCTTTTCCAGATATTTTCTTTAGAAATTCGATAAACAACTCATTTTGCGTCGTTAAGGTGGACAGTACAGCTGACATCAAACTCGGAGATAGGCTGGATATCGATCTGGAAAAGCTGGTTGTCGGAATAGACAGTGGTAGCGCTCAATTTCAGAAAAGAATATTGATGAGCGGTGAAGAGCGGGACCTTCTCGTGTCAGGAGGTAGACTTGGAAGGGTTCGTGAGAGATTAAGACAGAGGTTGTTAGCTTCGACTTGAGTTCCACAGTTACATCGAATAAGCTGTTGTTGAATAAACCTACGATTTCAGTTGCAATTCAGGGCGAGCTGGGAGCCTACAGTCAGCAGGCAGTTTACTCTTTCTTTGGTAAGGAAGCAACCAAGCAGATCTTTACTCTCCCCACCTTGCAGCGAGTTTTCTCGGCGCTCTTTGGGAGTGGAGTTGACACACCCGATTTTGCAGTGGTTCCGATCGAGAATAGCACCGCCGGGAGTGTCGGAGAGACTATCGATCTTCTGATCAGCAAGGATGTTAGAATCGTTGGTGAAACTAGCGTTCCCATAGATCACTGCCTCATAATTCACAAGGATACTTCCCTGGACAGAATAAGAAAAGTGATGTCTCACCCTCAGGCGCTTGCCCAGTGCAAGGAGTACCTTGATCGGGAGGGAAATCGCTGGGAGCAAGTTCCTGTTTACGACACCGCCGGCTCTGTCAAAATGATCAAAGAGCAGAACTTGAAGGATGTTGCCGGAATTGCAAGTGAACTCGCCAGCGAAATATATGGAATGACCCTAGTTGCGAGGGGGATAGAGGACGACCCTTCAAATCGAACAAGATTCGTCGTGATAGAAAAAACGGAAAGAGACGGCGATGAATTAAACGAGCCTACTGGAAATGACAAGACTTCAGCAATATTTGCAACCAAGCACGAACCCGGCTGTCTTGTTAGAGCACTCACCGCCCTGTCTTCTCGGGCAATAAACGTTGACAGGATCGAATCGAGGCCGATTAAAGGAAAGCCCTGGGAGTATTATTTCTACGTTGACTTTGCTGGACATGTCAAGGATGAGAATTGTCGAAAGGCAATCGAAGACCTTCGATATCAAACTGAGGAATTGAAGGTATTGGGTTCGTACCCGCGCGGCGTCTGATTCGAATATCGAAAACGTTGGGGAGCTCTTTGGATTGAGTCAAGATCATAAAAAGACATTCGTGATGAAATTTGGAGGCTCCTCTTTAGGCGGTTCTAAAGAGATCTTGCAGAGCGTTTCAATTGTCAAGAAATATTCTGGACAATCAAAGCTGATTGTGGTCTGCTCGGCGATGGGCGATACCACCGATCGCCTATTGAAAGCGATTGATCATGCGAAAAAAGGCGATCTTGAGAAGGCGAGAAAAACCATCTCCGATATTCGCATAAGTATCGAGAAGGCTATTGACCAGACGGTCGATGATTCAGGATTAAGACAACAGTGTGCTGAATGGGCTAAAGAAAGATTTGACGAGATCGACAGGGTTCTCCTAGGTATTTCGCTTCTCAGGGATCTCAGTCCCAGATCGCTGGACTACTTCTTGTCGTTTGGAGAAAAGCTCTCGACCTCCATAGTTACCGCCGCTCTTTCGAGTGCAGGTCTCAGGACGAGGTATCTAACCGGCGGCGAAGCAGGGATAGTTACCGACGAAACCTTCGGTTCTGCCGAACCAGTGTTGAAGGTTACGAATGAAAAACTGAAAGCTTCACTTCTACCCTTGATAGATGATAGCGTTATACCAGTTGTCACGGGCTACATTGCTGAGACCCTCGAGGGTCACGAAGTTATCACTTTAGGACGCGGCGGATCCGACTATACTGCGACCTTGATTGCAGCGGCCATTGATGCTGACGAAGTCTTACTTTGGACTGACGTAGACGGAATAATGAGTGCCGATCCCCGCATAATCCACAACGCAAGGATTCTTGAACAGATTTCATATCTCGAAGCGATGGAGATGAGCGCGTTCGGCGCGAAAGCCATGCAGCCGAGAGCCCTCGAGCCCGCGGCAAGGAAAGGGATTCCGGTTAGGATAAAGAACACGTTTAATCCCGAAGTTCCCGGGACTCTAATTCTCTCTACTGATGATGCCGCAAACGGTGTCAAAACAGGAGTAAAGGCTGTGGGCTCGCTGACAAATGTTGGAGTGGTAAATATCAGTGGTACAAGCATTGTTGGGAGTCCGGGTACAGCAGTTAAGATCTTCGAGATATTGAAGGAGCACGGGGTCGGAATTCTGATGATGTCCCAGTCGGTCTCAGAAAACAACGTCTCCCTTGTAATCCGGAGAAACGAGCTTCCGAAGATAGTCCGAGCGCTCAAGAAAGATCTTCTGATGGAAGATCCGGAGGTTTCGGGTTCTTCGAAAAATGCTTCCAGCAGGGAGAACAATACGAAGTTCAGCAAGGTCGATTACGAGGACGATGTTTCGATCGTCGCTGTCCTGGGTCGCGGCATGATCGGAACTCCGGGAATAGCCGGAAGAGTTTTCAGTACCGTCGCAAAGCAGGGGATCAACATCAGGATGATCGCGCAGGGTTCATCCGAGATCAATATTTCATTCGTGATCAAGGACAAAGATCGCAACCGGGCTGTTTCAGCGCTACATGAGGAGTTTGTGGAAAAGCCCCTCGAAGACAAACCGGTCCTGGTAAACAAAGCTTAGTGCAAGACTATTTCCTGTTGCATCAATCGGAAATGTGCGGCAAGCTTTAGGCGCAGCCATAGGTCACGTTTTGAGCTCTGTAAGCTCAGAAGAGCTCGAAACGAGCTGAACGGATTGAACAGAGCTTGAACGTAGCTCTTCGGCCAAAAAGTGCTCGCGTGTGTAGAAACGCAGAAA
>DATNHH010000208.1:0-2244 GCA_035605055.1 Nitrososphaerales archaeon | reverse complement strand
CGTGCTCTCGGAATTTCGTTCCATATCTGTGGAAGGTTATGCAACAAACGTGTCCGTTGTAGATATAACGAAGCAGAATTACGTCTACGCAAGGTTGATCGTATCCGTCACTCCTTCTACAAATAAAACAATAGTTACCTTCCCCAATGGGACTCAAGCTACCGTGTCTCCGTTTCAAACAGAATCGTTCACGATCGTGATGCCAAGGACGGGTGACATTTTCGGGAACGACGGAGCAGCCGTCAATGGTCTGAGCGTATCCGAAACACAACCGCTCGCCGCCGACGTGATGTCAAACTACACCTCTTCGTCAGCAAACGTCGATGTAACACCACTTACCAACATTCCCAACTTCGATGTGTATCTGTTGATCATAAATGGCTATGCCGACGTAAACATTCAGGGGTACGCGATTGCAATATGATAACTGAGAATGCTTCCGATCAAACCGTATTGAAGACGAAGATTGGAGAGCTCATGGCCGCCCTTGATCAGGTGAAAAAATATAGGGAGCTCTCTCGATCGGTAATAGACCTCGTCCTAATTGTTGGACTCTCTTTTGTGGGCGCACTTTTTGTCTTGGTTTCGGGAAACTTGTACCTTTTGTTTTTCGGAAATCCTGGATCCTCCTTCAATCTCTTAGTACCGACGATTTTCATTTCTGGAGTAATCGTCCTGGCAGGGATAATTGGCTCAACATTGTTGATAGACAGACGGGTGAACAGGGTGAAAATCGGCGAATGGAAGAGTGCTATCCCGGAAAATCAGGAAGTTTCAGGAACTATCGCGCTTCTTTCGAAGATTGACTGGGATTCGACCTTCAAGGATATTCAGGTCTCGAAGATCGGGTTTGTCGTCTATGGAGTGCTCAAGATAGTCGGTTACTGGCTGTTTACCTTCTTCTTGCTGGAAATTCTCAATGTCTTGTTCGTTTCTGGGCTAATTCATACTATGATAGGAGCGATATATCTGGGAGTAATTGCACTCGTCGTGGTCCTAGCCGGAAGTTGGGGCGATCTAAAGTTTCGATACGTGCAGTCATGGTTGCTTGACTCGCTCCTTTGGGAGCTGCGGTGGTTTGACAGTGAGTTCAGGAGAGAAGAGTCCAACTTCAAGGCCTGACCTGTACGTGCTTGCGAGGATGATTGAGACTCTGAAGGAACGCGGTCCAATGAACAGGACTGCTCTCGCCACGAGCAGCGGAATCGCCTACGACAGGATGAACAAGTACCTCCAGTGGATGACGACGAAGGGATTCATGCGAATAAGCGAGGACGGGACGGTGTCATTAACCGAAGAGGGATTGAAAGTTTACGACGAACTGGTCTCATGGATTTTGCTCCACGTAGGAAGGCTTCGGTTTCCCAAGATAAATCGACTTTGACGAGTTTTCAAATTACATTTTAAGCAGACTCAATGGTTGTAGTGAATCAGTTTGATCATCGCAGTTCTTGGGGCTGGAAAAATTGGGGAGGCGGTCGCTAGAGGCTTATCTGAGTCGGACAAGGTCTCCAGAGTCATAATTACGAAGCGCAATCTATCAACTCTGGAATCTCTTCAGAAATCAAAGAAATTCGAGATTACATCCGACAACAAAAAGGCTTCGCAGAAGGCTGACATCATCGTCATCGCAGTAAAAGCAGGAGACGCAAAACACGTTCTCCAGGAGATCGCAGAATTCGCGGTAGGCAAGATTGTTATTTCGCTAATGGCTGCGATTTCGATTAAGACGATTCAGAAAACGCTACCTAAATCGACGATTGTTAGAGCAATGCCCAACATCGCGGCGACGATCGGCGAGGCGATCACAGCCTATTCGACCGAACAAAAATTGACCAAGGAGGATCTGGCAAAGGTCGAGTTTGTCTTCGGCACTTTCGGGGACAGCATACCGGTACCCGAGTCTTTGATGGACGCAGTTACCGCTCTCAGCGGCAGCGGGCCGGCATACATCGCTGTTATGATCGAGGCGATGGTCAGCGCCGGGTTGAAGGTGGGGATGCCTCGGGATATCGCATTCAAGCTCGCGACAAAAACTCTCACCGGCACTGCAAATCTGTTGAGCCAGAAAAAGATGCACCCCGCGGAGTTGCGAGATTCAGTTACAACGCCGGCCGGTACTACAATTGCTGGGCTGTACGAGCTGGAGAAGGGCTCTTTCAGGACTAGCATAATGAACGCAGTCGAGGCTGCAACCTTTGCCGCCCAGAAGGTCGCACAAAAATTCGAAGAGTAGATTATGTT
>DATNHH010000207.1:0-7312 GCA_035605055.1 Nitrososphaerales archaeon | reverse complement strand
AAAAAGAAAAGGAACTCTGGTGCTCGTGAGTTTCGTATTCGTATTCTTGATTGTTTCCCTTGCAATTGGATTGAGAACCTCGAACGCGGCACTTGCAGTATCCGCAGGGAAAGGCTGTCATGGAGGCGGAGACGGAGAATTGGTAACATGCACGTCTTCTTCAAGCTCATCCACTACAACTGTCAGTACTTCTACCCAGTCAAGTTCTGAGACAACCACCACTACAACAGTTACGACATCTGACCAATCTGGCGGATCTTCCGACCCGGTGACACCTTCTTCATCTGCTTGCAGCGCGCTCAATGGCTTGGGCTATCAAGTCCTATCGGCAGGAACGAATGTGACTATCGCATTCAATGGGAATAGTCAAATGGTCTTCACTGTTCCTGCGCAAAAGACATTCACTTGGAACTGGTATTGGGTACCGGCAAATGGACAGGATGTCAACGGTATGGGACAGCAGATTACTAGTTCAATGTGGGCTAGCGGACACGGCCAGAACTTCAGCTTCTTCGTTGCAAACTTGAACGGACAGACAGGGCTTGTACTGCAGACTGATTATGCAATGTCCCAGGCATGCGGCTAAGTTGGACTTGCAACTGGCGGTACTGATGCGAATACATCAGTATTCCCTCCCTTTTTTTTGAACGTAGAATGATCGGTCTAATTAGCTATGGAATTTTGTAACTTTAGTCTATTCCTAATTACTGTAGATTTGGTCTTGTGTGAATTTTTGTCTTAATTTTTCGAGTACGATTGGAGATTTTTTTCATTGGTAATGTGGTTTTTCTGCGAAAAGTGTGGTGCGGACGAGGATATTAGCTACTGTTCTTCGCACAGACTATTTCTCTGTATTTCTTGTGACGTCGAACTACACGACAAGTTTGTGAAACTAAACCAGGTTTATCATTAGTGGTCAAAGAAAGGAGACTTGCAAAAATTTAGGTCACTTTGGGATGTACTCTGTAAGGCGTCTTGGTTTACAAACTGCAAGGTTTGTCTGTCTTAATATAGGAAAAGAAATTAGTAGAACCATAACAGCTGATAGATCCTCTTGACAATTGGTCAGTTGCAAGGTCTTGTCCAGTATCTAATCCCAGTGGTCTACTTCGCTGTGATTCTTCTGGCGACCTGGGTCGTCGCGAGACTTGCCAGCATAGTGACTGGAAGTTTGTTGAGACAAAGCGTTCCTCTTCTGGTAACTCAGGCCAAACGAGTCGTTTGGCTCATTGTTTGGCTAATCGGTATAGTACTTGCAATAGAACAGCTTGGAATCCGTTCGGATATTCTTCTAGTAATGGTCGGATTAGTTGGTGTCGGCGCAATTATTGCATTGCGTGTTCCTCTGGAGAACATTGGTGCCAAATACTTCACCGATGTTTACGTTCCTTTCAAAGTCGGAGATTCCATTACTGTCCTCAATCATTCCGGAAAGGTCGTGGAGGTAAATTCGATTACAACAATTTTATTAACAGACGACGATAGACTAGTTTCTGTACCTAATTCTGCTATGATCAGCGAGGTTGTCATGAACTCGACACCTCAAGCGTGGAAAGAGCTAACTATTCCCATAGTCATCGGAAGCTCGATAGATCTAGCTGCGTTTGAAAGCAACGTGTTGAAGAACTTCAACAAGTTGAGACTGCATTTGGACAAGAGATTCCCGCCTGTCTTGACGATAAAGTCTCGTACACCTCAATCAACCGAATTGACACTGACAATCATGATCTTGCGGCCAGAGCAAAGAGATACGATCGTGACCGAAGTCAACAAACGAATCTCCGAAGTCATCAAGACAATGCAACAGCAAAAGAAATAGAGCCGAGTTTATTCAGGCTGAAGCTGTAGAACATCCCTTTCAAAAGCGATATCAAAACCCATGTTCAGATACATGGGTGTCACTCCATCGCTTTTCAAGGTCTGGAGTAAAATTCTTTTGCAACTATTTTCAAATGCATAACCCTGAGCCTTGGCCATCATGGCTTTTGCGACACCATGCGATCTGCGCTCAGGGATAGTTCCAACGCAATAAACCCCCAAATGATCTTGAGGATCTATGTGCATGAGTAAGCAGCCCGACGGCTCTATCAGATTCTTTTCTTTGGCCATGATCAAAATCGTGGATCTATCATCAAGAGATATTCTCACGCGCCTCTCAAGTTCTGGAAGCCACCCGGGAGGAATAGCAAAAGACTTGACGAATGCCTTGTTCCAAGCATCGACGTCTCTAGTTTGATCAACCTTGATATCACCACATTCTTCTGCGGGAGGTTCAACTTTCTTAGTCATAACTTCCATCTGTTCGATTATTCGGAAACCAGAATCTATCGCGTCTCCCTCAATCTTTCGCGCGTTTTTCCAAAATCTCTCGACATAGATGCTGGCTGGGACTTTCACGTTTTCCGTACTAATGATAATTGCATCAATAATAGAAGCGATCTCGATCGAAGAGTATTCATCCGAGTCTAAGATATAGTTTGATATTGCTGCGTGGTTGAAAATTGGATCGTCCGAGAAGTGAGAGTTATAGTAAAGCGAATAATTTGACCCTTCTAGAACTTCACAAAACAGTCGATCAAAGGAAAATTCGTTTTGAAGCACAGGATTGCTCTGAGTCAAGATAGAGTAAATCCCAGCGTCTCTACAATTTCCCAAAATAGACTTCCAAGTTCGTGCTTTTCTTGACTGGCACCTTCCTTTGAAATTCTCTGAGAGAGATCCAGAAGCAACGACACAGCCGCTGGAGTGTTTAGATCATCATTCATCTGCGAGGAGAACTCATCATAGATCTTAGAAGCATTAGCAGACCTTTGAACATCCAGATTTCCACTGATTTCTTTCCTTGGAAATACCCGTGCTGCATCTTCAATAACTTGAAACCCTTCCTTGCTGGCATTCAACGAAATCGGGGAATACTCAAAAGCCTCCCGATAATGATGTTTCAAAAAATGAAATCGGATTATGTCAGGACTGAATTTCTTCAGAGATTCCTTAATTGTAACCACGTTGCCTAGACTCTTGCTCATCTTCTCTTGACCTTTTAGCAAGAGTCCAGTATGCATCCATATCTTGACGAAGGGGATTGAACCGGAGATTGATTCATCCTGCGCTAATTCAGCCTCATGATGAGGAAAAATTAATTCCGTCGCTCCGCCGTGAAGATCGTACGGCCTTTGTAATTCGGTAAACGCGATAGCTGAATCCTGTATATGCCAACCCGGTCTCCCCGCTCCTATTCCGGTTTCCCAGATTCCTTCAGTTGCATCAGGAATCACTCGCCACAAAAGAAAGTCAACAGAATTCTTTTTCCCGGGGGCGGCATCAATTTGCTTCAGCCTCAAATTAAGAGCTGATTGGTGAGATAGCTTCCCGAAATGATCTGCTTTGGATGTGTCAAAGTAGACACTGCCTTCTAAAGGGTATGCTTTTCCGCTCTCTAGCAGACCCTTTACAAGGTCAATTGATTCATCGACATAATTCGACACTCTCGCAAACTTACTCACGGTTGCAATATTCAGAGCATCCAAGTCCTCTAGGAACGCATTGTAGAACTTGTCAGCAATTGAAGTGTAAGGTACGTTCTCTTTCTTAGCCCGATCGAAAATCTTGTCGTCAACATCCGTAATGTTGAGTAAGAAAAACACTTTACGACCGCTTTTTAGGAGCCATCTTGCAAGGACATCAAACGCGAGATATGTCTTCGCGTGTCCAAGATGTACATTATCTTGAACAGTAGGGCCGCAAACGAACATTCTGAATTCATTTGCTATTTCTAGCTCAACTTTGGTCTCTGAGAGTGTATTGTATAACTGCAACGAAATCAACCTTCAATTCAAAAGCGGGTGCTTGGTTTTGAGAAATCTAGCGAAGCAAGAACGACATAGTTGGTTCCAGGGGAGGCTTGCGAACAATCTAAAAGACTAAAAGCAATTATTATTAGCTTTATCCCCCTCTTATCGCAGACTAACACGAATGCCCCGCGAAAAGCAGGAAACCGCAAGTAATGCAGGCTACTCCGAACGAAAGATCACTCAGATTCGCGAGCTCAAAACTCTACTCTGGGGGATGGAGCTAGATGAAGGTTTGCGGTTCACTGCCGAGATTCCAGGTTATGAGAAGGGCGCATTCGTGTTTGTGACAAAGTGCGACGATAAATATTGTATTAATGTGAAGGAAAGGGTAGTTGATGAAATCTCCAAAGAAATGGTACCCGGAGGTAAGGAGCAGTGGAAATACTTTGAAACAGCCGAAGCTGCATGGAATTATCTTGGCAAATTTCTAAAGCCCCATTTTGAAGCGTATTATTACTAGCCCGCATTCTTTTATAGTATTTTTGAGAATAGTCTTCCGGAAATCGAGCTTTTCTGCATGACATATTCTCAGTCGCTTCGTCAACAGCAGCAACCAACTCAGGATCGACTTCCAAAAGTTAGGGAGACAATAGATCGCGTCGGGATCTCTGGGTTAAAAACAGCTTTGAAACTCTCCAATAGAGGAGGAGAAGCCCACTTTACTGCAGAAATTGATCTTTTCATCGATCTCGGCGAGGATCGAAAAGGGATTCACATGTCCAGATTGGTCGAATCCATTAATGATGTTGTTTCGAAGGGTTCTAGGAAATCCAATGAGTCATTTGAAAAACTGGGCGTGAGTATTCTTTCTGAGCTAAAGAAGAGACACAGCTATTCGAATGCCGAGGTCACGATAAAGACAACAATGTTCCTGGGGAGACATACTCCGATTACCAACAAACAAACGGATGAGCCGTATGATGTCTCGGTAGGAGTGATTGTTCGAGGTGAAGAGATTTTCAAGAACTTGAGGGTGAAGGCGATCGGAAACACTCTATGCCCTCACAGTCTAGAAACTACAAGGGGAAAGGCGCATGTCCAGCGAGCCGAACTGGATTTACAAATTGAAGCTCCCATAAGAGAGAAAATTCCGCTGGAGGAACTGATAGACATCTGTGAAAATAGTTTCAGCTCTCCGACATACACGGTTCTAAAAACGAGCGACGAGGCTGCGGTCGTTGAAGCAATGTTCCGGAATCCCAAATTCGTCGAAGATGTTGCAAGAGATTGTTTCAAGCAGGCGAGAAATTTGAAGTTCAAAGGTCGGGTCAAGATAAGAGCGACTTCATACGAGTCAATTCACAAGCACAATGCAGTCTCGGAAATAGAGAGGATTTTTGAATGAAGACTGGGCTCGGGATGGAGTTCTTCGTGGATTACAGCCACCTACTACCGGGCCATCCAAAGTGTGGTGTGCTTCATGGCCATACTGCGAAGGTAATCGTCGAACTGTTCGGAGATGTAAAGCCAGATGGAATGATTATGGACTTTAAGGACATGGAGAACAAGAGCTGGGATATTCTGTCTCAATTGGACCACAAAGATCTCAACCAAAAATTTGAGCGCCCTACCTCCGAAAACATCGCTAATTGGATCTTCTCAGAGATTAGAAAGTCCATGCCCGTCACACGAGTCCAGTTTTTTGAAGGGCAGGGAAAGTGGTGCGTTGTCGAGGCGTGAATATCCCCGGATTCTTATATTGAGATAAAATAAGCTGCGGACGGCCGTCTTTTGCATAATTTGTCAACGAAAGTTTACAAAGCGGCTCTATAGGCTCACCAAGCCAAATCGTTTCCATGACAGCTCAAGCGAGTCGTGGACCGATAATTTTCGGATTCTGGCTTCTCGGATACGCTCTAGGTTTCATAGCATTCCTGGTAAGAGTGCCATTCATCATAGCAATAGAAGACTTGTTCTCCAGTTCGGAGATCGTCGGCGCTATGGTTTCTGGATTGGCAGGCTCTATAGTTATGCTCGCAGCCTTGTACGTCTGGAGTCACTCCGGATCTTCAACACGTTAAAGGTTCCACCGAATCAAAAAGATCGAAATCAATGGTGCCCTGAGGAAAGGCGCCATCTCACAATTTTTGCTTTCGTAGTCTGAAAATCGTTCATTCAGAATTGCAATCAAAAAGCTTCGTTCTATGAGAATTGAGCTTCCTGAGATCCGTTCGGCTCGTTTCGAGCTCTTCTGAGCTAACAGACGGATGAAACAAGCTGTTTTAATTGAACAGAGCTCGAACGTAGCTCTTCGACCAAAAAGTGCTCACGTTTGTAGAAACGCAGAAAAATTTTTTTCTTAATGAATCAATGGGGACTCAAATATAAAGAAAAAATATTCCAACTTTTCAAGAACGGGACGTCGACTGTTATCCTTTCACAATTTTTTATTAATGAAGACATGCCCCGTGATTTTCTATTCTAGTTACAGGAGCTTCGCGCGATTTGCTCTGTAAGCTTGCATCCCTCGAAAAACGACTTACTCTGAGAATTTCATGATTATCGTTTTTGAAGTACTGCATTCTGCGGATTTGCGCAACTGAGAAGGAACACAATTGGTACGCTCGAACGACAACCGAGGTCTGCGAAAGCAGCCGGAATCCGTCGAGGATCTTAGCAGAACCGAATTTGAAAAAAAGATCAGTTCGACATTCCGTGGCTTTTCTTGAGATGCTCGCCGAACATATCCAAATGTGTCGAGGACAATTCGTCGAACTTTCTCTCGGCCTCCTCACAGATCGGACAGGGCATCGCAATAGCGTCGATATTCATGTTGTAGAACGTCAAATCCTTATCCCAAGTACGTATTTGGGTTCCAGTTCTAATTAAGTTGTGTATTCTGTTGCCCGATACGTTTTGTTTTGGAACTTCGAAGCGTGCAAGAATTTGGTTAATTTACTCCGGCCAACAAAGAATCTTCAGGAACCGAATTCATAAAAAACTCGGCTTCCTTGCGGGGCTGTTAATTGTACTCCAGCTAACTCGATTGTGCTCGAATAAATAAAAGAGCCAGATACTGTCTGCCAGGCCGACTCACATTGCGCTCAGAACTACACCTTGAAAAAAAAGCGATACGCGTTCTGGGGGTGGCCGAGAGTTTCAAGAAAGACCAACAATTTTCAACTTTGGCTGGAGTCGTTATCCGAAGCGATCTGGTCATCGATGGATTTGGTTTAGGAGTCTTGAAGGTCTCCGGAAACGATGCTACGAAGGCTTTGCTCAGATTATTCTCTGGTCTTCAGAGAAACGACGTGAACGCCATTATGATCTCAGGAAGTGTGCTGAGTCTATACAACGTACTGGATATCGATCTGCTGTTCCACACACTTCAAGTTCCAGTTCTGGCGTTGAGTTTCAGCAAATCAACAGCTGATCTCTCACGAAATATCCGAGGAAGATTTTCTTCAAAGGAAGCAGAAGAAAAGATAGCGCTCTTAGAAAGACTGGGAAAATCGGAAAAG
>DATNHH010000206.1:0-10977 GCA_035605055.1 Nitrososphaerales archaeon | reverse complement strand
TTCACGAGATTGTCAACTAAAATCCTATGACGGACAAAAACTCTGAAGCTTCATTCACCGATCTTGAGAATATCTGCGATACTCGCTGTTTTATGGTGGTTATGGGTCTTGTTGGTGTCAATACAGGTGTTGGTAATGAAGTTCTTGTTTGCAATGTGTTTCGCAAGTATGTAATGGGTGTGTCGTACTATATACGTCTATGTCGTAACTTAGAAGGACCTCGTCAAGGCTGCGGGTGTTACCGAGGTTAGGATAAGAAACAGATATGGAGATTAGCTTTGGCAGATTACTTCCTCGCCGACTCTACTTCTAACCTTAGCTTCTCGATACGTGTCTTGTCTAATTCGAGGAGCCTCAGCCTAATTGCCTCGTGGATAAACTCGGTGGGCGACCTGTATCCATGAAATTCCTGAATATACTTTCTCACATCTTTCACAAGCTTCTTATCAATGCTTATCGATTCATAGGAGTTGCTGGGCAACGTGAATCAGCCCTCTCAAAGGGGTATTTCTAGGTTTGTATATCGTATAGATAACGCATACAACCCTTATAGGTGAGGGGAGTGTATCTATACATCATGCAAACCACAACAGAAAAGATACACTACAAGAGCGACGGGATATTCAACGTACCAGTTGAGAAAGTCTGGAAATACATGCCAGCAGCTGATCATCAGCATAGTGCTTTCAAGACATACAATGTTGTCGAACAGGCTGGAAATCAGGTTACCGTGAAAGCGGAAATCTATAACAAAGATAGAACAACTCAAACTTCAACTTTCAAGTATACCATGAGTCCTCCAAAACAGATGAACACGACCATTATCGGAGGCGCAATGGACGGTGCGACATTCACGCATACGTACACCCCATTGGGTGAGAAGACGCGCGTTGATCTGGAAGGAGATTTCAAACCGATCCCAGGAGTCAACAAGGAAGAGCAGCTAAAGTCGATTGATGCGTTTTTCACGACTGCCTTCAATGAAGACAATGCAAATCTGCAAAAGATGAAGTAAGGGAAAGAAAGAATATCAAGGGACACGTTCCCTTGATATGACTGCCTTAATCTTACACTCAAGAAGAACGGCTTTTACGAAAATTTTTCGAGCCGGTTTCGTCAACTCACTTTACTCGAAATTTCCTCATCGCGCTAGTTCATCAAGAACAAATAATGAACGTAATCTAATTTGTCTGTAATGTTCCATGCTCAACTATTCGGATTCCAGTCTCGGGATACTTTGATATTTGGTTTGATGCAGATTTCTGAGCACGTTGCATGTGGTCCACACAGAGCAGATAGGTTCGCATCTCTTTAGGCAGTGTTGGCCAGCTGTACTCAATCAAAACCCAATGAGTGGCTCTATTGGTACAGCCCTCTCTCGACTGACAAGTAGCCATGGATATGTTAGTACATGTATGGGCTATAAATCAGTTTACAGATTTGGAAGTCAGTTCCAAATGGAAAATCGATGGACTGTCGCTCATTTGTTAGGCACTAATCGAGGCCGAGCGTGTCCCACCTGCTCAGGAACTTATCCACGTCAGAATCTTCAATCACGAAAGCTCTCATCTCGGCGTCCGGGTGCGGTTTTCCCTCTCCGCCGGATTTGGCGAGGTATTCTTTATGGGTCGATTTTACGTATTCTGCTACCGTCTTGCTTTTTACGACATAATAGTCGGGTTTCTCGTTGCTACTTTTGATGTCAACAAAAACGTAGAACAGGTAATCAGAAAAAATATTCTCGTCCTTCTTTCCCATCGACCAACTCCTGGTGTAGCTTTCCCTTTGTTTGGCGCTACTAGTCTTCACTAGGATGCTCACGGATTTTGATCCATCAAGCTTTGAAACTAGGACATCGATTCCCCTCGTGTTTCGAGTGGTCAATGTCGCCACGTACCCTCTCTGTGAAAGCTCTCCGGCTACAAAATGTGCGCCAGCAATACTAATGAGAGACTTGGTAAGTTCAGACATTGAATTCGGAAGTCGAATACTTTTGCTCTTAAGATTTCGTTAAACGAAATTTGATCGCCTTGTTAGCGACATAGTACTGGCTAACCTCACGGATTATCATTTTCAGAGACGGCCCTCAGTGACAGCGAAATAATGGAGGGAATCCTCGCAAAATGAATAGATTTGCGCTTCGCAGGGTCAAACGTCCTGGTGATCTCTTCACAGCGTAATTCTTTTGGTCTTCTTTTCAGGTCTGGGCCCGAGCTTGGGAAGTTTTATTTCGAGAATACCTTCAGACATGCTTGCCGACACTTTTTCTGTATCTATGCTTTCGCCAAAGCCTATGTGTCTGTGAAATGTGGAGAAAGCCCTTTCCCTATGCAGGTAGTTTTTTCCCTTCTCTTCTGTTTCCACATCAGATTTAGCACTCAGCACCAACTCGTTTGCTCCAAATTCAATCTCTACATTTTCCTTTTTTATCCCTGGAAGCTCAGCTTTCACGACATACTCGTTGCCCGAGTCGATTACATCAACGTAGGGTACTCGCGTCGGCAGTTCATATTCAACGGGCCACTCGAATCCTCTGAAGGGATCCCAGGGGATTAGGCGAAATGGTTCTGACAATTTGTTGAACTCTTCAATCCAACTGGGTTGAGGTTCTCTAGCGGCAAGCTCAGGCTTCTTTGTCTTCTTTATTGCCGGTGCCGCAACTTTATTTTTGGCCATTGCTATAACTTCATGATTGCGAACGCAGGAGGTCACTTATATGGTTTCACCACTTCTCAATTTTTGGTGCATCCTTTGGGAATTTGCAACATCTGCAGTGCCAACAGACGAGCGATAGATCCTTTATCCTCTCTTCTAGTTGTTTTTTTGTTGCAAACGACGGGCGTGACTCACATATCATTACCGTCAATTTAGGACTTGATAGGATGTCAAATTTCCCTAGGCACTAACTTTCTTGCTTTTCGTGGAAACGTACATCCAAATGCTGGTCTTGTTGCAAATTGGGCATTTTAAATACTCAATAAGCGTGCCTCTCCTTTTGGCTAGTTGCTCTTCTGGAGATCTTGACATCTCATCAACTACTTTCATCTGTATGCCTCTTTCTTCTGCTTTACAATCGAGATTACCACAATAAACCTCAATTTCCAAATATCTTCATCAGTAGAAAAAAGGGCGAGAGGATAAAAAAGATTTAGAGTTTAGTCTAATGGTTTCGTCCGGTAAGTTGGCTTCTCGATTGTCTTCCTCGTTTGTCTCTCTTTGACATTTCCCCCAAGTAGCGAATTCCCAGTTCAGTTATCTCGTACCTTTCGTTTTGCAGGATGAGATATTGATCCTTGAGAAGGTCATCGAGAGATTCAGCACATCTCTTTCGTGGCATCTTTGCAAGTGACATTATTTTGTTCTTAGACACTCCGGCATGGCTAGTCAAGATTTTCAGGATCTTTTTCTCCGTGACAGTCTGGTGGCTCTTTTTCTTCATCTGTTCTTCACCCAGTTCGTAACTAGCTTGCAATCTATCATGTCAAGTCAACCAGTTTGTGAAACCGCCGGTGTGTGATATATCCATTGCTCGTGCATTGATGAATAGCATCTTGGTTCCTGCGGACCCAGATTCCTTCGGATACTTAGTTCTCAGCTATTCACTGATATGTTCCCTCTTTGAAATACTTCATCCATCTCAGAGCTCAATGTTGTGCCATCTTCTCCCCAGAGGGAGAACAGGTATTGATTATATTGATGTGAACCAAATGTCGGTTATCTGGAAGCTCGCACTGTCATGTTTTGTGTAGGCGCGTCTTCACCACGTAAAATAAATCAACCTTGATCTTTTTATCAGCTTGCCAAACACGTTTTGCGGAATCCGATCTTTTTTGACAATAGAATTACAAACTTCCGAACAATTTCATCGAGATTACTTTGACTGGTCTGAAGAGGAGTTGGCTAGGAGATTCGTTGAGAAAGTAACCGCTTGGAGAATAGGGCAAAACCAAAATTTCGTGGATCTGAAGATTAAAGAGAAAAAATCTCTAGGACAAAAAGTGAAGTTTGCATACAAGGACACGGTTAATCTGCCAAATTTGTTGAAAATGCTTCCCGGACTGACAGCTGACCCCAAACCAACTGATTACATCAAATCACTCTACAATTTCACGAAGGACAGCAGAGCTAGTGATCTTTTTCACTGGTGGAAGAATCTGAGAAACGGGACGAAGACTCCCCTTTTTGGATCCGCGGATATTCTCAACACCTGCAATCTCAAGTGCGTGCATTGTTACTGGTGGGCTACCAGAGAACCGACGGCGGGAGAATTGACTGCCGAACAGTGGAGAGCTGTCATCAATAACTCCTTCAAGAAGTTGAGGATCGCTAATGTCACGGTCGTCGGCGGGGAGCCGATGTCTAGGAAGGATGTCGTTCAGGTTTTCTCAGAAGAAATGAGAAACAGGATGAGCGTCGTAACCAACGGGACTTTTCCCTTGGCGTCGATCAACGGATCCTACTATGTGTCGATCGACGGAACTGAGCAAATTCACAATCAAATCCGTGGTCCGAAAACCTATCAGAGGATCAAGGAGAATGTAAAAAATTTCGCTTCTACGGGAGGAAGGGTCAATATCAATATGACATTGAACACGTTAAATTGCAAGACTGTAATGGATGTTATCCATGAATGGGATGAGATTGCAGAGCGAATCAGCATCCAATTCCACACACCGTTTATCGACGACGATCCGCTGTGGTTACCATTTGGGGAAGAAAGAAACGCCATCATAGATAAAATTCTTGAATATACCATCAACCAAAATGATCACTTTGTAATAAATCCCAAGGAGCAGCTCGAGCTATTGCGCGGCAACTGGGGATACAAGTGTCCTAACTGGATGATCCTTGCTCTGGATTACAAGGGCAACATCAAGGCACCCTGCTGCATGGGAAGTGCGAATGAGAATGCCTCGCAACCGCAGTGCGACAAATGCGGGATTGCGCCCTATTCCAGCCTTCTTGCGGGATTGTTTCCAAATGAGAAGTTGCTCGGAATCGCCGCGTGACTCTGTAGTAATAGTAAGTTAGAAACTGGCGAAGCAAATATAGACGAGTTACTGCCATGAACTGACAACATGTCTAGTGAGAAAGAAAAAAGCCGAGGATGAATTCGAAGAAAAAACGAAGGATAAGCCAAGCATTCCTAAAAAATTAGGGAAAGCGAAAAAGGATGATTCTAACGAAGAAGTAGGCTAACAATCATCTTACAGATCGATTGACATTATGATGTCATCGAAAAAGCGTCCATCGCGTTGGGTTTTCTTTGGGATTCTTCCTACCTTCTCGAATCCCAATCTTTCATACAGTTCTTTTGCCCGCAAATTATTGTGAAAGGCGGCGAGTTCAACTGAAACCAAACCAGCCTTTCGAGCTTCATTCAGAACTGTTCGAATCAATTCAGTTCCGATTCCGTGGTCTCAATTCTTCAGCAACTGAGATCCCCAGGATGCCGTGATGCCTTTCAAACGCAACACTTCCTCGGGTTATGTTGGTAAATCCGGCCATGACCCCATCATCTTCGGCGATAAGATAGATCTCTGTACCGGTCTCGATTCGAACCAGAAGTTCGGCTAACCATTTTACCCATTCGTCCATAGTATACTTCTTTTCAAACAGAATGCCGAAATCTTGATCTCGTTCGCTTTCTTCAAGCAGGTTGTTCAGATAGAAAACAAAATTGTTGAGGTCATCCCATTTCGGATATCTGATTACAATTTTCTTTCCATTCTTCACAAGGAATCCCGTTACAATATTTCCGGTTCTTCAATTCTTACTTTCCTTTTTTGCACTGGGAGTCTTGATAAGACGAATTGTAACGGTAACTGTCCGTCACGGTTTTTTCGGAACAAGAATTTCTAGATGATCAATCATTGATTCGACAACGATTGTTTTAGGCTCCCTTGTTTACTTCCTTCGTCCCGCTTTTCTTCGGCGAAAGATTCTCCAGTTCAGCAAGCTGCTTTTCTAATTCCTTGATTCTCTTGCTATCCCTCCAAAGAACGTAGACTACGATCGGGGCAAAGACAAGCGTGAAGATCGACCCGGTAAAAGCGAGCGCGAGGAACCCCACCAGTACTATAGTTATAATCATAAGGAGTTGATCTGAGAAGCGCTTCGTTGTTGACATACTTTCCGTGAATAAGTCCTATGAATTAAGTCTATGGAATCGGCTAGCCCCGCAGGTGTTTGAATCGTCCTATTTCCGATTGCTCTCCTTACGAAGTTTTTGTAATTTTGTAGATATGTTCAAGCTTCGATTGCAATTGTGGATCTTCAAGAAAATCAGAGCTGTCTATCAACTGGTCTATGGAACCAATCGTCGGGAGATTTTGAATTGAAGGATCATGAATTTTTTTCATTATTTCTTTCGCAAAAATGTCCCCATGGATCACAAGATAGGGCCTGTCATAGAACTTGGAGACTTTGGTCTTCTTCGTCTTTGTAATCTTCAAGGAGTTGTGCTTCATCGCAGCAATTGAATATGCCCTGGCTAAGTAGCGTTCCCTCCCTTTGATAGAAGTTGAGTCTAGAATATCGCTGAGAACCGATGAGAGCTCTTTCGCAATCTCGAGCTCAGAGAACGCTTTACCAAACCATTTACTGTAAGGCGCATATCTTTTTTCCATCAAGAAGCATAGTTCCATAAGATCTTTAACTATCTCCGAAGCGATGATCCTTGATCCTAGTTCATCGCCGACAACTGCAGCTCTAGCTACGAACGCTTCCTTCTGCGAAATCTTTGACCATTGGGAAGCCAGCATGAAGAGCCAGACGTCTCTGGGGTAGTACTCAAAATTCCCGATAATCTGTTTGATTCCGAGACCATCGTGGAATATCTTTCCCCTGACTATTGACAGGAGTTTTTGTTGCGGCAATGTCAGCCAAGTCGGAACTCCGATTTTTTGGTACGGGTTTATGTCGAGATACTCTCTGAAGAAAGACTTTATCGTGTAGCATATTATGTAATGTTCAATTTTCCCTGAACCGCTTTGATTGGGTATTCTTACTCCGATCTCGTCTGGCTTGCCAAAACTAGTAGAATAGCCGAGGAATGAGCTGGGCAGATTGGTTCTGAGTTCTCGGTCAATCTCGGTACTCTTGGTTCTAAGATCATTGTCGGTCAGAAAAAGGAAAAATCGTAAACCCCAATTGTGATCCCTCGATTGAGGAGTGTCGTATCCCAGGATTTCAGATCCACTCCCTAAGAGACCCGCAGAATATTTCAGACGAGGGAATTTACTCCCGAGTATGGGCTCAACTATCTGCTTGTAATACAACTCGCTGAGTCGCAGGCCCGGAATGAATTTAGGCACAGATTCTATCCCTTCTTAGTATCTGTATTGTCAACTCAAACTAATCAATACTCTGGCAAAATCATGAAACCTTGAGGCCAATTTACATCCGATA
Source organism: Nitrososphaerales archaeon (assembly GCA_035605055.1). GTDB lineage: Archaea > Thermoproteota > Nitrososphaeria > Nitrososphaerales > CADDZS01 > DATLTL01. Next base: position 3,567 of record DATNHH010000206.1, on the reverse strand, counting down.
GTTGAGAGTCGCTCAGAGACGACAATTATGATCGTTAGCAAGTTTGAAGCTAGAATCCTCATTTGGGAAATTAACAAACTCTTTGAATCTGTTTACACTTAAGAAAGCCAGAGCCGAATCTCCATTCTTGACTAGAGAGAATTTAGAATTCAAGACTATCTGGAGGGTAGTTCTGGCTGCAATAGTCATCCTCGTCCCCCCTATTATTTTCGAGAAATACACTTTTTTCCTTTACACATCAGGCAACCCAGCTTTTTTCAACTATTCCGGATCGCGGCTTTGGTTCGACATACTCTGGTTTGTAGTAGGCGGAGTCATATCTATTGTCATAGTTGGCAGAGAAAAGAAAGCATCAATTCTTCCTTCGTTAATCTCTTCGATTTTATTCATCATCGCTGTTAATTTGCCTCCCTTTTGTGACGTAAAGGAGTGTTACGTAAGTTCAACTGACGGCCTCGCTCCTCTCAGAGATTTTTTGCTGTTCGGCTCTCTCGGTGTAATTACATCAGCGTCATTACTTAAGAAATGGTACAAGGGAGGAGCAGGATATCGAAGGCGCGAGGACGTCGCATTCCAGCTCGGAGTCGTGATCCTAATGGGGTTTGCCCTAAGTTTCTTTCCGATCATGCACATCTTCGCAGGAGTATCAGTTCCGAACCCCTTGAACTATCTTCAGTGGTTTCTTGCGGCTGCTCCAGCCAGTCTGGCGGGATCGATGCTAATCTTGGACCGGAGCAATATCTCCGGACGTCTTGGGATACTTAGCTCAGGAATTTCCGGTGTACTTTTTACATTGGTTCTCGCGGTCGAACTCTCCTGCGAGAACTGTAGTGGCTATCCGGTTGCAATTACGTCGATAATATTCTTGGCAGTACTTTTCACGATACCAGCATTGCTTCTCGGGAGAGCGGCTCGGATACGGCGAAAGAGCCCTATCCCGGTTAGAAGGATTGTCCGAAGAGCCCCGAGCATTGTTGCCAGCGCATCAATAATGATAGCAATAATCATGATGCTAGCTTTCTATTTTGCCTCGAACTATCAAGTGTCGGTAGTAAATGGATTTTCGGGCGTAACAAATTCCAGCTTCTCCTCTCTTGAAGTTGGGAGAAGTTTTGTCTACTCTGCCGGATACCTGGCAATTCCACGAGTTACCTCGAAGGCTGTGGGGGTCAACGTGAGTTTTGGGAACACAAGCATTGATCAATCAAAGTTCCCGAACGACTTCTTGGCGGCGGGAATTGGTGATCAATCGCCCAACTGTTGCAAGGACGGACTCGATCTGGCTTACAGAGCTGACGTCGTCCAGTTCACAAACGGTACCGAGGCCGTGCTCGCGAGAGCTTGGTGGGCTTGCGATGTAAATATGGCATGCGGAGGATACACTTGGCAGCAATTACTTCACCTCGGCTTGAAGGATATTCCCATGGGCACCCTTTCGAACTGGGTTGAGCTTGAGATGAACTGGACAAGCTCTACGAGTATTCAGTGGTTTTACAGGATCAATTATGTGAGCAACCACAGCTCGACGCCCTGGATGCTTTTCAGTTCGTTCACGCCTCCGTCAATCCAGAATCACTACTGGGACGCTGGACTCTTCTACGTCGGAACGGGAAATCAGCCTACCGGTTACGCATACTTTTACCAGTTCGGCATTTCAAGCGCCTATCCTATAACGGATGAGAACTGGCATTTCTTCGTGCAGTGCCCAGAGATAATTCTTAACGGCTCCTGGACCTGCTTACCGAAAGCAGCGTACATCAGCGGGTCTCACTCGTTCTGGAAGGTGCTCTATACCTTCGGGGAAAATTATCCTGGGACTAATTTCACATATCTAGGAAATCACGAGGTAGAATTTTTCTATTCAGGATCAGAAAAGAGTCCGTCTGATGGAACTCCGATATGGTAAATTAATTCTTTCATTATTCCATACGGTCTCATAACTCGATTGCCATCGTCACTTCGTCCAGAAACTTGCCATTGCGATGGATTTTCTTCGGGATGACACCAGCCCGATTGAATCCAATTTTTTCGTAAAGATGAATCGCTCTCGAGTTGTTTGAGAACACTCTGAGTTCAATGGTCCTTAATCCAGCTTTGCGACATTCATCTATCCCCGTTTTCATCAGTTCGAAACCGATTCCAAGATTTCTAAATTCTTTTGCAACCGAAATTCCCAGAATACCGTGATATTTGGCAACCGGTCTTGACCCTCTTTCTACTTCCGTACTACCCACAATCATTCCGTCCAACTCCGCGACGACGCTTACCAGATATCCTTCCTCGATTTTGACGAGGTTATCTGCCAGCCACCTCGCTTCAGATTCTAATGTTTGTTTCTCGACAGGGACTCCAAAGTCTTGATCTTGCTCGCTTTCAATTGCCAATGCATTCACATATGCAACTGCGTTGTTTAGATCTTCCCACTTTAGAGACCTCAAGATGATCGTTTTTCCATTCTCGGCAACAAACTGTTTGTAAAATTGGCCGCTCTTCAAATCAAAGAAACTCCCCCATGGACTGTTTTTCGCTTTGACCAGACTGAACGTGTGATCGAAATTTCTGTAATGAGTCTTACGGATTTCCTTTGAACCTTTTTTCCGCACCTATTCTTGAAGTCTCTTGATGCGCTTTGAACTCTTTCTCGAACGCCGATTCGTCGATGACAATTCCTTTTTCGCTAGCGAGCTCCTTGGTCATCTCAATTGGAAAACCAAAACTTTGGAAGAGTAGAAACGCATCGTTGCCGTCGATTTGTTTTTTCTCTTCAATGATGCGATTGAACTTTCTTAGTCCGCGATTGATCGAAGTTCTGAATTTCGATTCCTCCTTGACCGTCTCGCTCAAGATAAACTCCGAATTCTGCTCCAAGTATGGATAGCCGATTTTGTAGATGTCTATGACCATTCTAATCAGGTCGGTCAGGAACTCTTTTTCTATCCCCAATAATTTTCCATGCCTTATCGCTCTTCTCAATAACCTCCTCAGAATGTATCCCCTTTCGACGTTGCTCGGTTCTATTTTCTCCGCGAGAATGAAGGTCGAGGCTTTAACGTGATCTGCTATTATTCTCAACGACCTTTCTTGTTTGTCTTGCAATGGCAGTTGGATTTTTGCGATTTCAATTATCTTTTCAATGATAGGCTTGAAGGTTTCAATTTCATAGACACTTTTCATGTGGTTCAGGCAAGCGATGGTTCTTTCAACTCCCATTCCGGTATCGACATTTTTCTGTTTCAGCAGTTCGTACCTTACTTCGGAAGTCTTGTTGTACTGCATGAACACGTTGTTCCATATTTCGAAATATTTTCCACAGGGACAACTAGGTTTGCAATCAACTCCGCAGGGTTCGCTGCCGGTGTCGTAGAACATTTCCGTGTCGGGCCCACAGGGACCGGTCTCGCCAGCTGGACCCCACCAGTTATCCTTCTTGGGCAGATAGGAAATTCGTTCCGGTGGAACCCCTACGCTTCTCCAGATTGTGGCACTTTCCTCGTCCCTTGGTGCGTCATCGTCTCCGGCAAAGACAGAGATGTAAATTCGCTGTTCATCTATTCCGAGCCATTTTTC
>DATNHH010000205.1:0-4886 GCA_035605055.1 Nitrososphaerales archaeon | reverse complement strand
CAGTCTAAGGATTATTTCGCAAACCCCCGAGGAAAGATTTCCCCAAAAGATATTAGGAGATTCAATTAGCGAACTTGGGAATGCTCTAGACAGATTTGTCGAATACAAGGTTAAGAGCGCCAAAAATTCAATCCCAGAAGTCCAAAATGGAGCAGGCATAGAAAATCTTGAGAACGAGAAATCATACAACGGGTGATGCAAAAGGCAAGGGCTTCCTGATAGTAGTTGAAGGGATAGACGGTTCTGGCAAATCTACTCAACTCCATCTTCTTGATAAATGGCTCCGAAGCAAAGGACTACTGGTTTTTACAACCGAGTGGAACTCATCCGACGTCGTAAAGGAAATCACTTCCAAAGGGAAGAAGAAAGCGCTACTCACTCCGACGACATTCAGTTTGCTTCATGCTACTGATTTTGCTGACAGGTACGAAAGAAATATCGCTCCGCTCCTACGTGCCGGGTACATTGTGCTTGCAGACAGGTATTCCTACACTGCTTTCGCTAGAGATGTTGTTCGAGGATGCAGTCCTAACTGGGTTCGGAAAGTCTACAGTTTTGCATCAAAGCCGGACGTTACCTTTTACTTCCAGGTTCCCATTGACATTGCGATAAACAGGATTCTCGTTGGACGCCCTAAATTGAAATATTACGAGGCCGGCATGGACCTAAATTTGAGTAACGATCCTTTTGACAGTTACAGAATTTTTCAGAGCAGGATCATAGATCAATACGAATCGATGGTTGAGCATGAAGATTTTACGGTAATTGACGCGACCCGAGACATTGAAGAGCAACAGATAGTCGTCAGGCAAAAAGTATTGGAAGTTCTTCCTCAGTCGCTCGTGATTCGAATCAAAGGTCAAACTGCTCCCATTGCTTCTACCCAGCCGGTTGAGGCCTGCCAAAATTGTTAGCTCACCAATCTATCCCCAGACCGATCGAGTATTACGGCGAGGGTATTCCATATCTCAAAGATGTCGTAATCAAGGGCAGATTAATCGTCATAGAAGGTCCTGACGGCTCGGGTCGAAGCACACAGATTCAATCAATAACTTCAAAGCTAGAATCAGACGGGCATGCTGTGATCAACACCGGACTGAAACGTTCCGAACTGATCGGGCAGGGAATCTTGGAAGCGAAACAGAAACTTCCTCTAGGCAAGAAGACGCTTACTCTATTCTACGCCGCAGATTTTGTTGAACAGCTGGAACACAAAATAATTCCTGCTTTGCAGGCGGGATACGTAGTTCTTGCAGACAGGTACATCTACACACTGATCTCGCGAAGCATCGTGCGGGGAATTAGCAGCAGGTGGTCCCATGACCTGTATGGTTTCGCTCCTAAAGCCGATCTGGTATTCTATCTGGACGTGCAACCTGACGAATTGTTTCATCGGGTGTTTCAGAAGTACGGCGTCCTTGACTACTACGAGTCCGGTGCAGACATCGGGCTATCCGATGATCTCTACGATTCTTTCATCGCATACCAAGAGAGAATGGCGAAGGAATTTACACACATGGCAAAACAGTATGGGATGATTCGGATCGATGGAAACAAGCCTATCGGTGAGTTGAATGCATCACTTCAGGAAAGAATAGATGGATACCTTAATTCTTTGTGACCAGTAGTTCAAGCTCCATGGATTCAATCCGATGGGACAAAAAGTCCTTCACCGGAACCAGCCTGTCGCCTGATTGCGGATCAGATTGAATAGTTTCCTCGATTACCGCCAAATTCCTTTTGCGATTCTCAAGCTGGGACGCCAATTTATCCGATTTCTTGCCTTTCATATTCTAAAAACGATGCAACATGGCTTAAACGCTAATCCTTAATATTCAATATAGGTCTAAATATTATAAATATATAAGAAGGAATTTTTTGTGGCCTGGGCAATTCTTTGGATTGGCCTAGATTCGATCTCGAGAGTCAAAATTCGCAATCTATTCTTGGTCATGAGGGGAAATGGAAACAAAGATTGTAAGGAAAGACTAAAACTGAAACCAAATCATAATGATTCTCTAACTGTGTCGAGTCATGAAAATAGCAAGGTTCTCAAAAAAATGTGCTAAAGCTATTGCCGAACTCGACTCGCGTGTCGCATTGTTTGGCAAGGATCACAGCTCGGACACCGTTCACGATGTCAGGACCTCCATTAGAAGAGTTGAAGCAGCATTAGATCTGCTACCAAAGGGAGTCCGACAAAAAAAGAAAATCAGAAAATATCTATCTGCCTGCAAGAAACTGTTCAAATCAACCACGCCGGTCAGGGACAGTGACATCGTCTTTTCCAACCTCTTGACCTATGAAAACGATCCTAATGTTCAGCAAGTGCTCGCTAAAATTCAAAATGATAGGAACCATATGCTCGTCAGTTGCTCCCTATGTGCTGAGAATCTCAGCAACATTAAAGTTCCGAAGATTAACAAGGAGGAACTTTCATTAAGCACAATTTCAAAGCGTAGAAAAAAGATCATCACTAAGATTCAAGCGAAAATGCAGGAAGGACTGCCATTGATTCTCAGGGATTTTCGAAAAATCGACGAATTGCACGACCTACGAAAGCAGTGCAAGATACTCCGGTACACTCTTGAAATTCTCCCTTCGAAGAGTGACGAAAAGCTGATCGGACTTATGGAAGAATGGCAAACACTTCTGGGCGCTATCAGAGACATTGATGTCACAGAGAATTTCATAAACGAGACAGGCTTGTCCGAGGAGCTTGAAGCAGTGATTGTCAATCTGAAGATATCGCGAGATGGGACGCTTAGATCATTCGTACGTAGTGCAAAAACCGACGGAATCTTTATTCCATCGAACTAGTCTGAATGGCTCTACTCTAAACTTCAGATATTCAGGTATCTATTTTGGCCACTTTATTCTAATTACATTAACTATTTAGATTGAGTAAAGTATGACTCGATCCCCGGACAACAAGGATATTCCGCATGAGTTGGCGAAATAATCTTAGGGCAACAATTGATGCACCCGGTAACTGGAAAAGGCATGATGTAGGGTTCTCTCTCGTTCAATCTTATCACGATCCCGGCACTGAAATTCTATCACTGATTAAAAAAATTGGAAATAGGGATGCGATCGTCGATGCTTGCTTGCCGCCCCAGCTTGCAAATGATTTGAGAAAAAACAGCGTTAATGCAATTTGGGTGCCAGCGATTCTGGGCGATGGTGCAAGCGATGATGAAATCGAGAGACAGTTGCTAACTAGCGACTTGGATCGATGGGGAAGTGCAAACAAGGAGAAGGTCCTCTTGACGAGGGACGTTGAATTTTACAAGAGAATTCGAAGCAGGGCAATCCTCGTAAGTTATAGAATGTCCAATTTGTCGGCGAGAGGAATGATATCAAACGCGACGCTTCGCAGTGAGCTAAAAAGGATGGTTCGATATCAAAACACCTGGCCAGACGATAATTAATGCAAAAGGCCTGTAAGTTGGCGATGATCGTACTGAAGAGGTTAGAAGGAGGTACGCGTATATGGTCCTTATTTATTCAACGCCATTAAGACTGGCTGAATTCGATGAAAATGCTTGTTTGTTTTGAGAAAACTCAGGCCAACATTATTTCATAACAGCTTTATTGAGGACTATAGGAATTATTGAGTTTCTGTTGAAATAGCATGGGTTTCGTCTTCTGCGCGTTCTCAATATGAGATTTTATGGTAAACCTAGATCGAGACAAGTTTGGCTCATATTATTAATTGCCCTTTTCCTAATCGTTCCCGCTTTCGGTCTGGGTCAATCAAGGACTGACGCATCAAGTTTAATTTCTAATCACATTAGTCAGAGCATTAAGAATTCACAGACTCCAGTTTCGCCTAGTTTAGCTCAAATCCCGTCAAGCCCGATAAAGAGTAGCGCTATTTCTTCGATCGCTGCACCGACCACTACAGCCCCGCTCACTTATCATGGAGGACCAATTCAGCACAGCCAGAACGTTTATGCAATTTTCTGGTTGCCCGCGGGAGCCCGTTTTGAACCTACGGGAAACGACTCTAGATTTGAAGCGCTGATTTCGCTTTACTTCAACGATGTTGGTGGTAGCAATCTCTCAAAGCTGATGGTTCAATATCCTGACAACATAAATGCATCCCCGACTACGACCGTCTCATTTGGAGGGGGCTTTGTCGACACAACGCCTTATCCTCATGCTGGAACAACTTCAGTACCGTTGCTAGGTCAGGACATTACAAATGAAATTCAAAAGATAATCAGTAGCGGAACTTTGCCTACCGGCATAAACGACGTTTACTACATCTTTACAGCTAATGGAATCAACAGCTGTGAAGATCAGGCAATGACACTTTGCACATTTCCGACTACTCAATCATCCGGTTTTTGCGCTTACCACTCTTATTTTCTGGCCTCCGCGGATGAGCCTTTTGTTGACATAGCTGTAAATCCTTCCGGAATTGCGGGAGGCTGTCAGATTAGTGCTTCTGCATATCCAAACAACGACTCGATCGCTGATTCCGAGATTAACCTTGCTTCGCAGGAACAGTTTAACGTCCAGACTGATCCGGTTCTAACTTCGTGGTTCGACACAACAAGTACGACGGAAATTAGTAACAAATGTGCCGGACTTTATGGAGCAGTAAATGTAACTGATGGTCACAACATTGTGCTGAAGGGCCACAAGTATATCGTGCAGCAAGAGTGGAGCAACAAAATCGGAGGGTGCTCTTTGACCTTCCCTGCAACCGCTTCTGTTCAAGTTACGTTGACTCCCTCTGGATACTCAAACATCCTTAGCTCTACTAACTATTTTCCATTGAGTTATGCGATTGGTAATCAACTCTTTGTGGTCGAATACTCCGGAGGAATGGTTACGATCAACGCAGATTCCAATACATCGCTGTCGATCGGTCCCAT
>DATNHH010000204.1:0-4667 GCA_035605055.1 Nitrososphaerales archaeon | reverse complement strand
CTATTGGTGCGGGCGACGTTAGGCACCCTTGGCGCGGATCGAGGGTTGTTGCTCCCTCGGGAAGAAGCTGAGCGACTTCGAGGCATAATCCAAAATAGCGAAATAGTCGAGATTCCCGACACTAATCACTATACAATTGTTATTTCTGAAAATTTTGAGAGAGAAGTTTCCAACTTTATTGGAAAGTGAACCCAACTTCGACCTGAAGGGACTCTCGGGATTCGACATTGAAATCACATTTTATTGATTTGAATGTTTTGCCTTTCCGAAAAAATAGAAAGAGCCTCCGTCTCCAATAATCGTCGAGTTGTCGTTTACTTCACTTCACGAACCCCACTACGACGTGCTCTCGGCCGAAGTAACAGGGACGGGACCATCCCCCGAAGAAGCATGAACGAGGGTTATCCTACTTATCATTATTTGCGTTTTCCACTGGTGTCGATTTTTATTAGAGCGCGTTTCATCGATATGAGAAACCTAGCTTGATTTCAGAATCGATAAGCCCGTAGATCGAAATTTACGATAATTTAAATAAGATCTGTTACGAGCCCAGTCAGAACGCTCGTAAAATCTAGGATGGGAATAGCCCGATCTGTCGCCGCGATAATTGTTGTAATTGTACTGGTTGTTGCCGGTGCTGCAGCTTACCTTTTCGCTAACTCGGGCTCAACTGGGACCACGACTTCTTCGAGTTCCCAGACGAGCTCCAATGTCCAGGCGACTTCGAGCTTCCAGACTACTTCATCCTTCCAGGCCACATCTACCAGTCTTCAAGCTACATCGTCCAGCGTTGCTTCGAGTTCGGCTAGTTCTTCGGGCTCGTCATCATCCTCGAATGCTCCTTCAACTCTCGTCATCGACGATGCTGCCTGGCCTTACTACAATTTGAATGAAATTGAGAGCACTAGCTGGCCGAATTGGTTCATGTATGACGTTTACCAACCGCTGATTCTCGTGAACGATACTGCACTCTATGATTCCGGCAATATCCAATCTGTCCCGGCGCTAGCTTACAACTGGACGACTCCAGATTCAAAGACTTGGACTCTCAATTTGCTCCAGAATGTGACCTTCTCAAATGGTGACCAATTCAATGCGTACCAGGCATGGTTCCAGATTTACTCGATCTACTATCTGTTTGGGAATTCCTCAGCGTTTCTCTGGGGGGTATCCCGTGATGAACATGTCACCAGTGGTTTTCGGGCCAGCCACCATTTCCATGATCAGCCAGGGCGGTCTGCTCAATCCGTCTACTGCCGCACTAAAGATCATGGAGAACAGTTCGTGGCCGGTCTACGTTACGGGGCAATATCAGATCGTATTTCGGATGCAGGCACCCTTTACTTACTTCCCGGCTTTGCTTCAGCCTCTGGGAATGGATGACATGCAATGGGTGATAGCACACGGGGGAACCGGAACGCCCACATCACCAAACAACTACCTGAGCTTGAATTCGATCCCGGGTACGGGGCCCTACATGGTTAGCGGGGTGGCCATCAACTCGTACGTCCAGTTCGTCCAGAATCCAACTTACTGGGGTGACAAGCTATCGGCGGCTCAAATTGCGGCCGATCCTCTCCTCGATCCAGGTCATGTCAAGAATGTGATAATCTACTTCAAATCCGATGACGTTTCTCGATATGCAGATCTGTCAACCGGGCAAGCGCAGATTGCCGCTATCCAATCCGCTGATTGGAATTTGATAACATCAAATCCTAGCACATATTCCTATGCAAAGTTCCCACCATGGTCGATGGAGGTCACGATGGTGTCACTAAACACCCAGGACTATCCCACGAATATTACCGACTTTAGGCAGGCAATCGTCCATGCGATTAATTACTCTCAGATCAATCAGCAGGCATTTTTCGGTACTCTGTCACCATGGGTTGGACCGGAGTACCCAACCTTCAAGCAATTCTACGATCTAGGTAATTACCCAACCTACTCTTACAACCTGACGCTCGCAGAGCAATATCTCAAGAAATCTAACGTCACAAACGTTCCAACTCTAACTTATACCATAATCTCAGCGTGTCAGTTCTGCTTGCTGACTGCTCAGATAGTCCAGGCTGATCTCGCGCAGCTCAATATCACGGTCAACATCAGGGTGGAAACTGCCGGCCAATACGTAACGCAGTACTTCCTGCCCTACTCCGGGATGGCACAGAATGCAAAATCTTTAGGGCAACTCACAATAATTGGAGGCGCAGGCGAGTGGGCTCCGAGTGCTCTTACCCCAGCGGACAATTATGTCAACTGGATAAGTAACCAGAGTCTTAACGGCAATCAGGCGATATACTACAATCCGGTCGTACAGGAGTGCCTGAATTCCTTCTTCAGTAGCGGTTCGAACACATCAAACATCGAGGCGCTCTGTGCGAAGGCTCAAACTCAGGTCTACAACGATGCACCATACGCGTGGTTAGGAACGGCAGGACTTTGGTGGGCTGACGGTTCGCTTGTCTGGAAGAATGGAGTGATCAAGAGTATGTACCTTGATCCCTACTTTACCGGATGGGATACCGCGCCGTTCTTCAACACCGTTACTTTTGGGTAACTACGCTGGTCCTGAAGTAGCTGTACTAGACTGCAAAAGATTGGGTTGTCGTCAAGCGCCTAGCCTGACGTGAAATAAATCTGTGAGTTTCCTGAAGTCGGGATGTATTCCAGGTTGCGAAGTATGTTGCTGCGTTAGCCGAGATTGCTCCCGTGGCTAGATCGTTATTGTCACCAGACTGTCCGCTGGTAGCGGTTGAGACTTGATTCACAGTCCAGGTAGAGCCACTCTTGCTACTCGAAGCTATATCGAAAACTCAGATGCTGCCATTCTGCTGCGACCAGGCAACAAAGACATTTGTTCCATCGGATGACCACACAGTGAATGGGAACGATGTGAAACCTGTAGTCAGCAATACCGGAGTAGACCACGTCCCCCCATTGTTTGTCGACTTGGAAACATACATTTGACTGCTCGATCCCCCGGGGTGCGTGTGAAACGCTACCCAGACGTCAGTGCCAAAGGCCCAAATCATCGGAGCCCAAGCGTCGCTCTGAGAGAAAGTGTGTGCTGCCCCAAAACTTACGCCCGAATTACTACTAACAGCAATAGAAACCACACTCGTGCTGCCTTTGGTTTCCCATGCATCATAAACGTAGGTACCCCACGCCCAGATCCAAGGCTCGGCCCCGCTACCGGTGATCGTTGCTTTGGTAGCGCGCGCTATTTCAATTGGTTGATTTTCGAGGAATCGAGTACGACAAGTGTGAGCGCCCCTCCAGTAGCTGACCCCGAATTGAATCTCGAAGAAATGAAGGAATTCGTTCGCGATTTTTTTCGAGGATTTCGTCGATAGAAAAAAACGAGATTGAGCTAAAGAACTTCAGCCTCATAGATGTATCTCGAAATCAAGTATTCTTAAGCAAGAACGTCTTGAAGATCATCCTGTGGGTATTCGGATTCTTGGAAGGGGTTTTCATTCTTATCAGCGTGTTACCGTCTATTCTGTACGAATGTCTTTCGTCTGCAAAACTTCCACCTGGTCGTCTTAGATAATCCACAAGATCGGGAGGAAAAGATGATAGCGGTCTGCTCGACGTCATATAAATATCCGTACCTTCAAAATAACGATCCCAATTCTTCATATTTTCATCTTTTAGAATTTGCTATGCCGAATCTTCCATTTCAATTTTGGTCAAAGCCGACCTCAATCTCTTCCTTTCAGAATCGATGCGTTCACCGGTCAATCCGGATTGCTCTTTTTCCTTCTGCAAGAGAATCAACTCGCGGGCTGCCGCGAAGTTCCCCTTCTTTTCTAGTTGTTCGACTTTTTTCAGAAATTCGCTCTTTAACTCCAGGTCATCAAGTCTTTGAAGAACTTGCTCCTTTCGAGAAGCAGGTCTTGCAGGAAGAGGTTTGCCTTCCCTCGCATACCGATCAAGCTTCTTGTAAAAATAACCAACAGAGCTCTTTGGAATATGCGTCCTCGCCGCCGTTTCCTCAATTGTCAGATGCTGCTCCCAGCATTCGCGGATGACATCGTTTCGTTCAAAATTCGGAGGAATCATTTCCTATAGGATTCCAATAGGAATCTACACATAAAAGTATTGTGATCCTTCATGGTATTTCGAATCTGAACTAGAGAATATGGCACATCTGATGGTAAAATTCGATCCATTTGTCCCAACGGGAAATCATGCTTACCGTAAGGCTTCCACCCACGCTTCGAATATCTGGGACTAGAGAGCTGCTGTAATTTAGTTTCTTATTGGGGATTCAGCATGAGAGTAAGATCGGGACATCAGTTCCTGCACGTGATAGTCATGATGCCTTTTCGAAGGAAGAGAGAGCACTGAGTGCTTCACACGTCACGAATTCGTTCATTTTGCTCCGACTCACTCCTCCCCACCCGATGAGAGATCGGTTGCTTGTCGTAGTTTTTCTATTTGTTTTCTTGTAGTAAGCATCTTCTGCCGGAAAGCCACCATCGTTCAGGATCTTCGACATTAGTAGAGCGATAGCATCAGAACACCTCTTGTCCTCGATGAAACCGGCCTCCTTCATTACCTTCAGGCCGAAGAGAAAATCGTAATGCCAGTACCAAGGGAAATGCAATCTAGTAAAACTCTCAGAAATAATACGACCGTTGGTCTTGCGTTTGAACAAC
>DATNHH010000203.1:0-11253 GCA_035605055.1 Nitrososphaerales archaeon | reverse complement strand
AGGTTCCCCTGCCGTACAACCTGTCCTCTTTCACAACTGCCCTAAACGGATCCGAATGCCACCGGTCGCGATCTCCGGCCGGAACAACGTCCATGTGTCCTGAAAGCAATAGGCCAGGCTCCTTTGCAGCGCCGAATGTGGCGACAACATTTGCCCGCGTTCCGTCAAACTCTTGGAGATCGATTTCCGAATCTGCGATCTTTAAATCGTTTAGATAATCGAAAATGTAATTTGCACACTCTCGCTCGCCTCCTTTGGGCGAGACTGTGGGGTACGCGATGAGGTCCGAAGCTATCTCGGGCACGCTTTTTGGCATATCAGGCATTTCCTCAAGAGCGAGATAATCAAACCTTTGCTAGGGTACGGTGAATCTGCTACGACCGAGTTTTTGGTTTGGAGACTAACTAAAGATATTAAGATTGCCAACTCAGATGTACGTCCGCAATGCCTGACTCATTTTCAATCAGCGGAAAAATTGCAATCGTTACTGGTGCCGGGAGTGGAATAGGGAGGGGAATAGCCCAAGCTCTCGCGAATAATGGTGCAAAGGTGGTTGTAGTTGACATAGATGAAACGAAGGCAAAAAGTACAGCCGAGCAGATTCGCCGAGCCGGAAACATTTCCAGTCCTATGGCAGCAGACGTTTCGAGTTGGGTGGATATGCAGAAAATGGCTGCGGCAGTAGTGAAAGAGTACGACCGGATCGATATCCTATGCGAAAACGCGGGAATCTATCCGCCTGCCAACATAATTGAAATGAGTGAAGGACAGTGGGACAAAGTTATTGATGTAAATCTGAAAGGTTGTTTCTTGGGACTGAAAAGCTGTCTTCCTCAAATGCTCAAACAAAATTATGGAAGAGTGATTATGACCTCCTCAATTACCGGTTACAGAACCGGCGAGGTTGGGTTGTCCCACTATAGCGCTTCTAAGGCGGGCATCATCGGCTTCATGAGGAGTGCCGCTCTGGAAGTAGCAAAGAATAATATCACCGTCAATGCCATCGAACCTGGCACGGTTTCGACAGAAGGAACTCGCAGATTTGCTCCGGAGGGTATAAAGCAGCAGGAGGATATCACTCCTACGGGTAGGCTGTCAACTCCGGAAGATATCGGAAACGCAGTAATTTTCCTTGCTTCTGATTTAGCTTCAAACATAACGGGGCAGACGATCGTCGTCGATGGAGGCCGTTCTATCGTTGAATAAATTCAACTCTAAGCAAGAAGTGAGCTGTTTGGTTGCTCCCTCAACAAGATTGTTTCTTAACGAGAAGGCATGATTCATGATGCAGAGACCTAGTCCGAAGCTTCCTCACGAGCTTCGCTCACTAAACAAGTTCATCGGGAATTGGAGCGCCACGATTCGGTGGTCCGAAGAGACACACAAATTCGCCGGTGGGACATGTCCGATCTAATCGTAAAATTCACGCTTACTGGGATAAATCGGAGGATGGAAAGTCGCGACTCAATCATAGTCTTTTTGGGGATTCGGATACTAATGGATGGAACCTCATCAGGTTTCACGCCAATATGGACATCTCAGAGATTTTAATGAATACTTGTTAAATTCCCTCGATCTGAGGGCAGCTTTTTTCTGGGAACCTATATGCTTCGCATTCAGTTGTGGAGAAGAAATCAGGAATAATACGTCACAGTTAAGTTTGGCGATATTCCAGTCTCATTTGTCCAGATGTATGTCGTGACCGATCCCGGAGCAACTGGAATGAGGACAGTGTAAGGGCTAGCCTCTACAAGCCACCAGCTCGTTTCCCAAGTCCAAGGACTGTTAACGCTTGTCAGAGTGTTATTAATTCCGACCTCCACATCGCTGGGTACAAAGTTTCCAGAAATTGTGATAAGTATGAAGCCAGAGTAAGGTGTGGAAAACGACGATCCAAACGGTGTCTCCTTGTACACCTGCGGACTAAATGCCATGGACGGGATCACAGTCTTTGAAATCGAAAGTTGCAAGAGAGAGGTCATGTTTGTCGCCTCCGACTGGAGAGTAGTAACCTGACCAGTCAATGACGTTATCTGAGTATTTAGCGATGTAATCGTACTTCGAGAACTAGTCATGTTCAACTGAAGAGATGCAATTTCTGCAATGTTAGCAGTATTTTGCGTCGACATCGCAGCTAAGGTTGCATTATCACTTGAAGTTTCAGCTTTTTACTTTGGCACAAGATCTGCTGGAGCAAAGGGAGCTGAAACGCAACCAACCAAGCCCTCGTTGAAGATAACCCCCTCAGGAGAGATCGATTTAGACACAAGCAAAGCAACGACACAAAAGATTACGGTCGAGACAACGCCTCAAAACGAAAAAGTCAATACCAAAATTGCGGGAGACCCCACGGGTTCTTTGAAACCAAATCCCAACAAGCCTAACGAGTTCGTCTATATACCATCTACAAATTTCAAAGGACTAGCCGTATTGACATTTACGCTCGACAAATATTCTGACACATCCACAAATCTAGTAATTAACGTAAAATAACATACGAGAATAAATCAAGACCCGTTCCTTGCAAAGAGTTGACGGGACAAACTTCAGGGGCATTTCTTGCAATCAGAGATGTCCGGATTCTCTTCACGTTTGGAGAATTTAGTAGTTAGATGAATTTCATCCAAAAGTGATGATGGGAAAATTGAATTAGACGATTAGGCGAGCTTTTTCATGTCTGCTTCGTTTGCATCAACAGTTTCCACAAGCTGCAGTCCGAAGTCGGCAGGAGTCTTCTGAAAGGTGCCGACGCCGGGATGAGGCATTGCTGCGGGTTCTAAAATGGGATTTCTGGCAGATTTCGACGAGCAAATGACAAGGGACATTCGTAGTCTCTCAAAGTAAAATGCCCCGGCCGAGCCTGGGGATTCGGACCCGTATAGAGTGCGAACCTCTATGTTTTGAGCGCAAGGTCTAGGCGTCGCGGTCTCATACAAATTGGACAGGCTACCTTTCCGTGGTTTTGACAGATTTCAAAGTGCGATCTCGGCGAGACAGTGATTCCTCGACGTTTCAGCAAGCTAGTTGCATCAATTCGTCTTTGTCGCTTGTTAGCCAATTGCGACAATTCATTGTTTGTTTTCAGATGAAAACTATTATCGCAGACCATGTACGGATCTGCACTCCCGCCTATTGCGAAAATTTTGCCAATTTTTATCATTCTCCAAGAGCCATTGTCCTTAATCTTAGGAGAGCGAAATAAGTTCATTTTTCGATCTCGCTTTCTTTTCGAAGCCAATCACGGTTGTTTAGCGGGACAAAAGGGAAGATGACAATGAAAAAGCCACGGTTAGTAAAAACCGAGCTGGACAAAGAGATTGCAGAACTTGCGACTAAATAATGCGCGATTCGAGCATGCGTAAGATAATTTCAAAACAAGTTACTATCTATCCCTGCATCGCTTACTCCAGCAAGCTTTCTGTATTCGAACCAAAGCAAAGTGATCTCCAAACCGAGTTCATACATCCGAAGCTCATATCGCATCCTCATATTAGATTCGACAATTTCCGATAACACACTGGAAATCTCTGACCGCTCCTCGCAGCAATCCATGATCTTCTCTTCAATAAGTTTGAGACGATGTTTTTCGCGTATCTGGGCAAGATCCAACGATTTGATTCTTCAGCGAAAAAGACAGAGGTTCTTTATGGCTCTGCCGAAGGATCATCATTCAGTACCCGTACTCCTTTCTGCTTTTCATTAGCAGCCTTCTGATTTTTCACGAACCGTATGTCTAAAGCGAATCTTGTCCCTCCAAATAAAACACGTCATTCAGAGAATCATCGAAGAAGAGTCCTTTGCGAGCAGTGCGGAAAGTATTATTGCCAAGTCTGCGATCAGCAATGCCCTAACTGCTTCTAGGAACTATTTACTCCATCAAATCTCAACTAGAGGACGATTTTTCTCCGTTCTGGTTGTCTGCAAAGTATTCATAAGAACAGACTCATTTTTTCTCATCTTCAATTCCCTCTACATCCTTTTGTATGGATTCAACGTCTTCCTTTGTAGTCAAACTTAGCTCTGAAAGCTCATCCCTGATCGCTTCTATTAATGTCGGCCTTATTCCGACAGTTATCGCCTCGTAGATCTCAGGGTACGTGTACCGAAAACCACGCCTATTCTTATCTGGAAGCGTCTCAATTAGTTTCCAAGCTTCTTCCAGATAACCTTCAGTTTTGGTATTGGGAGTGACAGAGAGAGCTAGCGAAACAAATTTGGCCACTTCTCTGTAAGTATGTTCAACGGAGCTCATTACGCATCTTGTACACTGTTGCCATGTCATAACATTTGACATTCAGTGGAGAGTTCTAACGCGAAATGTACAATCATTTTTCCCCCAGTTATTGCCCAAATCCGATAGACCAAAAGCAAAGCTTCCCTCGAAACTTCAGACAGTTCATGAGTAATATGAGGCGGGAAAGAGTGAGCGCTGAAGATGGTATAACCCATTCCCCAGCGACTACACCCCTTCCCGAAACACAACAAATTTTCGGACTTTTAAGAGTGTGAACTTCGCTACTAGATTACTCAGTCTTGAACTGCATTCCAGCTTGGAGGATTTCGGATAATTCGCTGATTCTTGGAACTGAAAGACGACCATAATGTTCCAAGAGTTTCAAGATCGCTAGCTCGGTTTCCTTAGTCAGTATTAAGGCACTTGGGAAATTGCTAATCACGATAACTCTTCGGCAAACAAGATTCCAACATTGAACGGATCCAGAGCTTCCAAAGAAGTTATCATGCAATGAAACGACCGAATAGAGCCGTCAGTGGTTAGAAGAAAAAGCACGAAATTACCTTTCCGACGAACAAGGATAAATTTCTTCTATAATTCGAACACCTGACTATCAGTACGATCTAGAAATCCCCGACTTATTTCCCGTTAAGGAGAGTAAGAGTAGCCCCCACTGATACATCGTTCATGTTTCGCGTTTTTAATCATGCTTATAGTGTTCTCGTTTGAAGTGCCAACATCTTTCAACGGGCTGTTGATGGTCGCAACAAAATCTCTCGATCACACCTAGATACGTTTTCTTTCTCCCAATCTTAACAGGTCTCGGTGGCACTCCGTATTTCTTCATTCGATTTCGAAAAATGCGCTCAACACCTGAAGACCCACCCCATCTTCAAGGTTCGTTGCTGATGTTCTTATTACGTGGCAACTCGGCTCGTCTTTTTCTTCTTATCGGCGTAACTCGCTACCCGCGGATCGCTTTCCTTTGTCAGACCAAAATTCCACGGTCTGTTTCCCTTCTTGAACTCGGTTGCTGGATGGTGTCTTTCACCCATGTTTGCCATCGAGATCTTGTCTCTGGTCTTTCGCGTGACTTGACACCATCGAATAATAATAGTCTCCGATGTAAGTACAGTCTTTGCCAACTGTTAGAATGATGCTATTGTCTTTCAGGAGTGTGCGATTTGCGGCCCAATCCTTTGCGCCCTGAGAGTCAGCGATGAAGATTGAGTCTCTGAAGTGAGTTACGGTCATTAAACAAAAGGTAGGGAGAGGGTCTTAAGACCCTGTTGCGAAGTACACTTGAGTGCGTCCTGAAGAAGTCGTGTTGGTCCAGACTCCAAACATTGTTGCGCCATTCGCGGAGATGGCTTCCGTTGCAACGTCTGACTCTGCTAAGGAGTGACCCAGAGCTACTGGCGCGGTCCAAGAGCTGCCATTGTTAGATCCCTCGACGGCGAGAGCTTGCCATGGTGCTGAAGAAGTCGTTCCTGTCTTCTCATACCAAGCGATGAATGTTGTACTTGAAGTCGTTGCTACAGTTACAGGCCATGAGTTGTCACGACCTACAATTCCGATCGCTACTGGGATACTCCAAGTCGAGCCAGCATTGGTAGAGACTGAAACGTATTCTTGAGATTTTGCAGACCCAGGATTGGTTCTCCATGCTACGTATTCAGTGCTGCCAAAAATAGCAGTCATAGGAGCCCAAGAGTTAGGAACTGTTGATGATAGAATACGAACTGAAGTAAATGTCTTGCCTGAGTTTGTGCTATCAATTTCACGTATGACACTTGTGTTGCTTTTCGTTTCAGTGGCAACTATGACGTTTGTTCCGTAGGCCGAGACCCACGGCTCTGCGCCACTGATAGTTCCTGAGCGAGTCCAAGTTGCACCGTTGTTGTTTGTCAGATAGACCGCACTATTCACACGACTGAAAGTGTCTGCAATTGCATATGCACTGGAGCCGTACGCAGCTACTTGTGGTTCGGGTCCACTTGCGTACTTGACCTGAGAGCTCCATGTTGCGCCGTTGTTTGTGCTGAAGGTGATGTAGGAAGAACCGTTGCCATCCCAGACAACATAGACATCGTTACTCGCAGCTGCGATGACGGGAGTGATACTGAGAGGAATTGCACCGCTGATCACTACCGCAGGTGCGAAAGACTTGCCACTGTTTGTGCTAACTGCAAAGTCGATGGTTTTTCCAGCCTGAGACCACGCAACATAGACATCTGTACCAACGGCGGCCATCAAGGGAAATTGTGAAGACCCTACTCCACTTCCTGTTGGACTCAGGCGAATTGCCGAAGACCACGAGACACCACCATCACTACTGGTCTTGAACCAGATACCATGAGAACCCTCAGACCAGACAGCATAGACTTGATTCCCTACATTCTGAACGTTTGGGAAAGAAGCGTTGAAGGTATCGTTGGAGAGATTGATCGCGGTAGTGGCAGAAAAAGCCGAGACTGATGCGATCGATGTCGAAAGTAGAAAGAGAAGGATTGTCGTTGTGAAAAGCATTATACGTTTCGGTTTCATGCGATATGCTTTCTAAAACACCCACCCTATTACCTTGGCTATCGACAGTCGATAGGTCTCAGCAGGGATTCAAATCCCAATCATTGTAAGTCCTTCCGCTCTTCGATGCAACACGGTCCGCAATATCCATGAGACCCTGAGACTTTTCTCTCGTGACACTGCTTACACATCTGGCCTTTCCAAATTGTGGCTGCGATACCGTCTCCTTTAGTCGGTCGGTCGTCCGATGAGCCACCATTCTCATCGTTGATAAATGCGTCTGGGTCTTTGATCATGAGTTTAATCCTCCCAGATCTGGCAAAGCCAAGCCGTAGAACCTTCGAACTCAACAGGGTAGCACTCGTCAAGACCACAGCCATGCTGGTTCTTTTCGACGGGTGTCTTTCGTTGTTTTCTCAACATGGACACTCCTTTGGTATCTTCTGGCATCCGACACAAACGAGATGTCCAGTCTTGACGGCTTTCACTGCGTCCATTATTGTACGCAGTCGGCTCACCCTATGGGTTATCGATCATCCTTCCACACTTTCCACAGTACATGTCAATTCACTACTCGTAACTGGGCCTAAGAGATAGGACTCCCATCACCAACAAAGTTCTAGGATGACGCTGCACTTTTCTTGGCAAGCCATGAACGGAGCGAACACGTCTCCTCTCGTCTTAGTTTGCCCTTTTGTCATCTCAATGAGGGCTCAGGTCTAATATGTCACGCTTCAAAAGTTTGGCTATCTTCCTAGATGCTGGTATGTAATCAGAACGAAAAAGACGAACACGCCTGTCTTTCGGTTCCTTGTGAAGTCTCGATGAAAAGTCTTCGGTTTCGTGAATCACAATAGTTTAGAAACGTACGAGTGAACTTACTAAGTTGAATGATTATGAGCCAGAAACAAAGAGGCAGACAGAACACAAACAAACTTCGAGTTGTCCTACCATACGGTCGCAGTCGAAAGGGTGGCTCGTGCAATCGAAGTCCTTCGGGATTTGGCCCTAGTCGAAGAAACAGTATTTAAGATCTAAATTCGGGGCTCTCCACTGACAGGAGAGTACGAGAATTTTTCTGCCTGTCCGTCAGTGAGGCGGTAATTTCGCTTTTTCCTTTCGATAGCTGATTTTGTGCGCCAAAGAATTACCCATACAAGAGATGATAATTCCCAAACTCGGTAATCAGCTTCTCTGTTATTAAGCTGAAGGAAAATCAAGTGTCAATCTGGGGAGGTTTTCATCATGCGCGAATCGAAATTAATATGGATGAACGGCTCTTTTGTCAAATGGCCAGACGCAAAAGTCCATATCCTAACTCATGCTTTTCAATACGCAACAGCTGTCTTTGAGGGCATTAGGTGTTTCAAAACCGACGACGGGCCTGCGGTGTTCAGGCTGCCCGAGCACATCAATCGATTCTTCGATAGCATGGGAATTTACATGATGGATGCCCCGTACTCGTTTGATGAAATTCGCAGTGCGATTAAGGAAACGGTCATCTCAAACGAGCTTAAAGAGTGCTATATCAGGCCAATAGCTTACTACTCCTTTGGTGAGATGGGATTGAACCCACTGCCGAACAAGGTTCGACTTGCAATAGCGGCGTGGGAGTGGCCAAGTTATCTTGGCGAGAAAGCGGAAAAAGAAGGATTAAGGTGTCAAGTTTCATCCTGGCGAAGGATTCACTCTTCATCGCTTCCGCCTCAGGCAAAAGCGACTGCCAACTATGCGAATTCCGCTCTAGCAAAAATAGAGGCTCTAAAGGGAGGGTATGACGAAGCGATAATGTTGAACATGGAGGCCATGGTCGCTGAGGGCACGGGCGAGAATATCTTCCGAATAAAGGACCAAGTATTGACCACTCCTCCGGCTACAAGCGGTGTGCTTCGCGGGATTACTCGTGACACAATTATACGAGTCGCAAAGGATCTCGGAATTGAATTCAGGAGAAATGAAATCTCGCGGGAAGAACTCTATACTTCTGACGAACTCTTCTTGACGGGAACTGCAGCTGGAGTATCTCCGATAAGAGAAGTGGACGGAAGAATGATCGGTAAAAGGCAAGGAAAGTGGCCAATATGCTCCCGTCTGAAAGAGGCCTATGTGAATCTAGTTCATGGGCGTGTCCCGCAATACAGCTCTTGGTTGGACTATGTTTGATTAACCAGATACTCACTGCGCAAGAGCTTATCTCTCTAATTTCCAGAAACCGAGAACTTTCTTATTCTTTCGAAACCTTCAACGATCCTCTGCTTTGGCGTCGTGTAGTTTCGGAAAGTCTTCAATTGCATCGGTTAGTTCGGTTTGCAAGCTGTTTATCTCCTCGCCTATCGATTCGATAGCTTTTCTTAAATCTCAGTTGATTACTGCCAACGGGTGACGGCAGTCGAGAAGACAACGATCAAGTTGGACCCCGGGGCAATGTCAACGAATTCGGAAACTATGCTTTAATCTCGAAAAGGCCCGGGTAAACGACTTTCTGCGATCAATGATTCCTTGATGATTGGGTTTCTACTTTGACATCTTGATCCAGAACGCAAAGAAACCCATAGGTTTGATAGAAGCGCTTCTCTCAAAGGAACGATGAAGATCCTTCATGCTTTGAGAAAGCAAGAGAGAATCAGATTCTCTGAGCTATCCAAGATCGTAGGATTTGCGACGACTACCACTAAAGCTTTGAAGGCTTTGGAATCGTCTAAACGTAGAGGAAAAAAACTCAATAAATAGAAGTTATTTTCCGAGAAGGGCAGTTGTTTTCGTACGCCTGAATATCTTATCGAAATTAGACTCTTCGGCAAAACCAAAAAGTACGCTAGGAAGCTGATTGAAGATGTCTCCAAAAATGTCCTTGCTGATATGGGAGACGAATTTGTAGCACCCCGTGTACCCATGTCACCTTTGTCGGCCCATTTGATACTACTGATGAAAGAAGAGTTATCTCCAAAGTAGGAGATGTCGCAAGAAAATATGATCTGCCTGAATTTCATTTCATTGGCTTCGGGAAATTTGATCACGGTTTAATATTCAAGAAGAATAGAGTTGCATTCATCGATGTTAAACCCTCAAAAGATATGGAACAGATGCGAGTTGAGCTAGTCAGATCCCTCAAGTCGTTCTGTACTCTTAGTCCGGGACACAAAGAAGTACCATTATCACGCTACGATCGCTTTCAAGAACATAGACGACAAGTTCGATTCCATTTGGAAGTATCTAGAAGGACTTGTGAAGCCTGACAGCAGGCAATGCCTTCTTCGCTTAACAATTTTGAAGAGACGAAAAATCCTGCGCGAATACGACTTTTTGCTTATGAGATTTCTTTCAAGAAGAGAAGCACTTAGCAGATCTGTTTTTTCTCAGAGCATTAATATTTTGAAGTACCGAATGATGGTGGAACGAAAGCGTTCTAAACATCTCTGATTGTTTTTGATTGCAGAGTCTAGTCCAAGAACAATATCAATTTATCCACGCCATCTTAGGGCTGCTGTTAGTTTCTTGTTTCTATGACTCTTTTTTGGCATCCACGAGAGGGCAAGATCTACAAACCTTTCGATCATACTAGAGAAGAGGGTCTTTGGACCTTCGGAAAAGTAGCCAGAGTCAAGGTCCGTTTTCAACCTGTAGTCGACCATTTTTACAAAAGTACATTCAAAGTTGAAGGCGATATTGTTGAAGTCCGCGCTTACAAGGCAAGTACGCGAAGGGAGACCAATTTCTTTTCAGCGAAACTGCCTGTCAGGAACGTAAGATTCGATAAGTCGGTCGAACATATCGATACTTGCATTGGTCAACAGCCTGGCTTTCGGGGAGACGAACTTCGCTACTTCGTCAATGTCAAAAAACTGTCAGACGAAGATTCTCTTCGTCTCCGAGAGTGGGTAGCCACGCCTCCTGTTATTCAGGAAAAACACAACAATACTAGAATTGTCCGGAAACGCGGAACTGCAATCGTTGAGACGCCAAAAGGAGTTCTCGTACTGGCTGGAAAGAATGGCAAATATCTACTCCCTGGAGGCGGGGCTAGAAAGCACGAGAGACGAATGAGTGCTGCTATTCGCGAACTAAAAGAAGAAACGGGGCTAGTGGCTAAAAGCTGTAAGTACCTTTTCTCCCATGACGAACCAGCCAACAGAAAAATTCAGAATTTGCACAAGGTCTTCCTGATCGAGGCTGACGGCAGACCTCATCACATTTCAAGCGAGTCTCGTCATATCGGATATTGGAAGCCTGGTTCAACATCAGATCTTAACGTAAGTCCAACAACTAAGTTGCTGATTGAACGATTCTACCAAACACGATGACTTTCAAATACTTGACGCTGACACTGTTTCTCTACGGAACACACGCGTGGGTATCAAGACTGTATATTTCTCAGCTACAGAATGAGAGGGGGTATTTTGTTAATATCCTCTCGCCTGACGAGAGAGAATATTGTCAAGTCATGTCCCGAAAACGCACACTTGAGGCAAACATACGGAAGGGTATGGATTTGG
>DATNHH010000202.1:0-4770 GCA_035605055.1 Nitrososphaerales archaeon | reverse complement strand
ACTCCTCTTTGAGGGCAAACCGGAGGAGAGCGCCAAGCAACTTGCGGAGGCTCTGGTTAAGGAAGGGGTCGTGAAATAGATGACAAACATTCTCGCATTCTCCGATTCTTCCGACGCCTCCTTAGAACTAGTAACTCTCTCCTCGAAATTAGGCGGGCAATTATCTGTCGCGATTCTCGGCTCAGGCGATTTATCGGCTCAATCGAAGAAACTTTCGGTCCAGGGAGTTTCCACAATCTATGAGGTATCACATGAGTCTCTCAACAATCTTTTGGCCGGGCCGAGTACCGATGCTCTGGAATTACTATTCAATAAAGTCAATCCAGATCTGGTTTTGATCTGTGCGACGAAAAAAGGAAAAGAGCTCGCCCCCCGGCTTGCGGCTCGACTCAAAATCGCTTGTATCTCAGATGCAATGAAACTATCTACTGAGGGAAACAGCTTTGTTGCGGATAGACTGGTCTGGGGAGGAAACGCTATCGCAACCGTCGTCGTTTCGAAGGGAGCTGCAATTGTCACAATTCCCCTACGAGCTAATGAACGCCCAACAACGGCCGCTAATCCAAGCATCATCAAGGTTACCGACTTTCAACCAAAGCAAAGTAAAGTGAGTGTTGTCGGCAGAAAAGAAAAGCCCAAGGGCCAAGTGAATATCAAGGACGCTGAAATAATTGTATCTGCCGGAAGAGGTTTCAAGAAGAAGGAAGACATCGTGATGCTTGACGATCTGGCGAACGTAATCAATGCAGTTGTGGGCGCTTCAAGGCCTCTAACCTCCGACCTCGGGTGGGTGCCGGAGGATCGTCAGGTCGGCCTCTCCGGCACGACTGTAAAACCGAAACTGTACATGGCAGTGGGAATCTCCGGCCAGATCCAACATCTAACGGGCATGAGGGAATCGAAAGTCATTGTCGCAATCAATACCGACAAGAACGCTCCAATCTTTCAGGAGTGTGACTACGGTATAGTAGGAGATCTCTACCAAGTAGTGCCCGAACTAACAAGAAATTTCAAGTCTCTCCTCGGTCGATGACAAAATCCAGCGATAAGTAAAAATCGGGTTTTCCCAGTCGCATCCTAATAATTCGATTTTGAACATTCTGCCTTTTCATCTGCCATTCATCGACACATGCGTCCAGACCGAAGTCTGCCGTCTAAAGTATCCACTTCTCCCTGCCGATACGCCGAACTATCTTTACCCCGCTTTTGCGATCTTTTTGGTTATTTTCCTTTACGGCGTCTACAGGAAATATTCGATTTACGGAATCGGCTGGAAAGAGGTTTCTGAGAATCTACCAAAACTCGTGAAAAACGGCAGAAGGATAATCGTAGACGGTTTCGGTCAAAAAAAGATCTTACAACGGAGATACGGGGGGCTCGAGCATTCGTGGATGTTCTACGGAATTATGGCTCTTACGATTGGAACAATACTCGTTGCCATTGATTACGATCTTCTCAGGCCGATGGGGATCGTTTTGCTCCAAGGGGATTTTTATCTGGGTTTCAAAACTACCCTCGATATCTTCGGCCTAGGATTCGTGATCGCCATAGTTCTTGCGCTCGCAAGGCGGTGGTCGTTCAAGCCTTTCTTTATGGGCGAGGACAGAGCCGATCGTTTTCTCCTCTTAGGCCTGCTTTACATGGGTGTCTCCGGTTTTGTACAGGAGGGTATGCGCCTGGCAATGATTCCCGTCCCGTGGGCCTATTTTTCCCCGATCGGTTGGATTTTTCAGAGGTTTTTCATCTTCTTCGGGGCAGGAACCTCCACTTCGACCTACCAGAGCTGGGTTAGTTCGTATCAAACGCTCTGGTGGATTCATGCTTTGGTTGCCTTTACTCTGATCGCTTCAATCCCGTACACCAAATTCTTCCACGTCCCGAACGCGCTGATCAATATGATGCTGACGAATGAAGATCGGCCCGTGGGCAGGATGAGCACCCCTTTCAACCTCGCGGAGATAATGAAACAGCAGGAGTCAAATCCCGATTTTATGCCCGACCTAACAGTCGGCCTCAAAACGAGCAGCGATCTCAAATGGAACCAGCGCGTGATGCTTGATTCTTGCACTAATTGTGGGAGATGCGAGGCAGCCTGTCCAGCTAACGCCGCCGGGAGAGATCTCTCCCCGAGGCTTGTAGTTCAGGATCTGAAGAACAGGTATTACAAAGATGAGAAAGCGACTCCGGAAACGCTAAAGGATCTTTTCGCGAACGGAACAATTCGAGACGCCGAGATGTATTCCTGTGTGACCTGCCTTGCTTGCGTTTTCGAATGCCCAGTCGAGATTAACCAAGTGGACTTTATCGGAGATCTCAGGAGAACAATTGTATCATCGAACAGACTCGAACCTGCACAGAATACCCTTCTTTCAAATCTTGCCTCGCACCAGAATCCCTATGGATTGAGCAACTCTACGAGGTCTAATTGGACCGCAGGGGTGCAAGTGGAAATCAAAACGATCGCTGAGAATCCGAAAGCGGAATATCTTTACTGGGTGGGATGTGTCTGTTCGTTCGATCAAAGGGCTCAGAACATTGCCAGATCACTCGCGAAGATAATGAACTCTGCAGGAGTCTCTTTTGCGATACTCGGAGATGATGAATTGTGCAATGGCGATCCCGCGCGACGTCTTGGGGAAGAGGGAAGGTTTCAGGAGCTGGCCCTTCAAAACATTGACAAACTCAATGAGTCAAATACGAAGAAGATTATAACGAGTTGCCCCCACTGCTTCAACACGATCAAGAACGAATATCCAACCTTCGGTGGGAAGTACGAGGTGATCCACCACACCCAATTAATTTCTAACCTTATTGCTGCAGGAAAACTCAAGATCTCGACCGGGAAGCTCAAAGACATTTCAGTAACTCTCCATGATGCCTGCTACGCGGTTCGTTACAATAGCATCTTCGAGGAACCCAGACGCATTCTGGAATCTGCCAAAGTCGATCTGAGGGAGATGCACCGCTGTAAAGACAAAACATTCTGTTGTGGAGCGGGTGGCTCGAACTATTGGTACAAGGTACCGCAGAAACAGACGATCACTAGTATCCGGACGGAAGAGGCGGCTCAGACGGGTGCCGGAACTCTCGCAACGGAATGCCCATTCTGTCTTTCGATGTTTGAAGATTCGACCAAAGTCACAGGGACGAAGCTAGAGGTAAGAGATGTGGCGGAGCTCATCGCAGAAGAGCTGCCCTAACACATTAGTGCTTGCTGAATGATTGGAATCCCAGTCAGCGCCAGCACCTGCTGTGGGAATGTCCCTATTGAGTAAGTGACGCTGGCCGACAAAACGTCTCCGGTGTCGAAGAACGATGGAAGCGGCACGATGATTGTTTCGAAGGTTGAATTTGTGACTCGATACTCGGCGAGAGCAGTCTGGTTCAGGGGGAGATCAGCCCTACTCTCCTGACCCGTGTCAAATACGGTAACTGACTGGAAACTCATCGAGGTCCTGTTGCCAATCACGTTAATCTCCAGCCACTCGCTGAAATTGTCTGGTATGGTCCCACATTGAATGGGCCTTGGAGTTTCGACCGCAATTCCAGTGAAGGAGTAGGTCTGATCAGAGTCTTGACTCGTCCTTACTAGAAGGCCCAGCGATGTTCCCAGGGCAATCGAACCCACAATCACCACGATTGCAAGAATCATTATTGGTTTCAAAAATCGCTAAACGAAAAGCTCGGAGACACCTGCGTATAAAGAATACATGTTTTTCAGTCTTGGCCCAGCGCGGAGTTTGAAATAATTATTTTCATGATCTCTGAAGTTCCCTCACCAATAGTCATCAACTTGGCATCTCTCCAGTGGCGATGGACGTCTGCCTCATCGGTGTAACCGTAACCTCCGTGAATCTGGATCGCCTCGTTACAAGCATTGAGAGCCATTTCGGTCGCGAAAAGTTTGGCTTCGCACGCCTCCACGGAATAATCTTCTTTCAAACTCTTCCTGTACCCCGCATAGTAGGTCGACAGTCTAGAGGCATCGATCTGCGTTTTCATATCCGCAATCTTTGATCTTGTAATTTCAAAATCCGCCAGAACGTGACCGAAGGCTTTTCGCTCATTCGAATATGCAACTGTTTTTTCTAGGGCGATCTGAGCAATCCCCACACTCAAAGCGGCAATTGTTATCCGACCAGCGAGGAGCATTTTCTTGGCGTATTCAAAACCCTCTCCATTCTTTCCGATCAGGTTTTCTTCCGGCACCGAGACATCGTCAAAGTTTAGTCCCATCAGAGTCGAGCCGCGGAGCCCCATCTTCGAAATGTTTGCTCCGAAGGAAAAACCGACGACGTCTTTTGGAACCATAATCGACGCGTGCCCCTTCGCAGTTTTTGCAAAAACAAAATAATAATCCGCTTTGCCCGTGTTCGTGATGTACATTTTTGAACCATTGATGTGCCACTCTCCCCCGCGGAGCTCGGCCGTCGTTGTCATCGCCCTCGCATCACTACCAGCTCCTGGTTCAGTCAGCGCAAACGCTGCGAGCTTCCTCCCGGTGATCAGTGGTCGAAGATATTTTTCATGCTGATCTGAATTTCCGAATCGGAAGATGCCATCGCAAACGGTGCCGTGAATTGCAAGCGAGATCGCGGTGCTAGCGCACGCTTTTGCGACTAGCTCCATGCAGGCGACGTACATAGGATACGGCAATCCGAGACCTCCTAACGACTCGGGATAGGGAATGTTCGTGAATCCCTGAGCGAAAATTTTGTCCATGTTTTCCCGCGGAAAAGTACCGCTCATGTCGATCTGTTTGGCAGTAGG
>DATNHH010000201.1:0-3973 GCA_035605055.1 Nitrososphaerales archaeon | reverse complement strand
CGAAGATTCTCCATCTATAGTCTAAGTACTGTTTAGAAATCTTGTAAACATTAATATCGAAGATCGAGCCAAGATCTCTTCTGGCGACGAAGCGAATCCAATTGGAGTATCAGCCAATCCCCGAGCCAAAGAAGAGGAGATGGGCTGGCGTGATTGGGGCCATTGTTGCAATAGGTTTGGTCGTAATCGTGGCTCTCCTCGTTTTGCCCAGCATATTTTCAATCAGTAGCTTTCTTTCTAGTAATGATTCGACATCTACTTTTGTTGTGAGCCCCGCCAATAATTCGAACTCGTCTGTCCCAAGTTCCACAGTTGAGATCACCTATCCCGCTAATTACGATCAATTGGTGAATTACTCCTTGACGATCATAAACGAAAACAGGACCAGTTCTGGATTATCCACCGTTGTGCTGAGTCCAGAACCGTCTGGACAGCAACATGCTGATTCCATGCTTGCGAATAATTACTTCAGCCACTGGGACACTCAGGGCGAAAAACCCTACATGCGGTACACCGCGTTGAACGGCACTGGATTCGTCGAAGAAAATGTTGCCTATGAATACACTAGTTTGCCTACATTCACGTCAACAATCCAGGTCCAGAGGGCAATTGGATCGCTCGAATGGCAGATGATGAATAACGATTCTGAATGTTGTAGTAATGGTCATAGAGACAACATACTAAATTCGTTTCACAACAGAGTGTCGATCGGGGTCTCCTACGACGCTACACACGTTTATTTCGTAGAAGATTTCGAGACCTTCTTAACTAGTCTCGTCACCCCCATCTCTCAAGGCAACATTGCAACTCTATCGGGAAACACTTCCGGCACAATCAATCCGAATTCAGTACTGATCTTTTACGATCCTCTTCCGACACCTCTTAGTAGCGACGAAATCAATTCACAGTACTTTGGACCTTACGGGCAGGGTACTTTTCTAGGAGGGATAGTTCCTCCTTGCAACAACCTTCTCAGTCGGTGCTTGCAATTTGCGCAGGGAATCACCGATCAAGCTTCAACCTGGCAGATCGCTGGAAACACGATCAATATCCAATTCTCACTTTCAGACTTCATCCAAAAGAACGGTAGTGGAGTCTATACAGTCTACCTTGTGCAGGGATCACAAGACGCTCCTGAGTTTCTCACAAGCATTTCCGTTTTTATCTCAAGTTGATCCAATGAATCCTCAAGTTTTGCTAATGCCAATGGTAGAACAAACTCACTGGAACAGATAAATCCGACTTCCCACCTTAATTGAACTCAGTAATTTGGAGATTTCGGAGGCGGAAAAATTGGATGACCAATTTATCTCGAAAATAGAAGAGCTGAAGGATCATGATCTTGCGATCGCAACTATCACAAAGACCTTCGGATCAACACTCGGAAAGCCTGGGTTCAAAATGATTATCTCTGAAGGTGGTGAGATTGTATATGGGACCCTAGGCGGGGGTTGCCCAGAAGGGCCTATCGTTAGAGTAGGCCTCGAAGTAATGAAAGCGCAGCTCCCCAGAGTTGTGAAAGTCTATCTCGAGGATGCCAAAACCGCCCTTGGAAAGATTTCGATTTCAGACGACGGGGACGAAATCCATGTTGAGACTAATTGCGGCGGTAATATGGAGATTCTCGTCGAACCGTATTCGCCCAGACCAATATTGATGGTCTTCGGTGATACGTTCAACAGTCCGCTGGAACGGACCATTGTCAACGTCGGAAAGGAAATTGGATTCAAGACGATAGAGTACAATCCGCTCGGAGCATGCGGGCAACCGGATCTTGCAAGCACGACTCTTGACATCGATTCCATGAAAATACCTGAAGGTGCCTACGTAGTCCTCGTCACCCGAGGAGTCAACGACGCTCCTCTTCTGAAGCATCTCTCCAAGTTCAAACTGAATTACATTGGGATGGTCGCCAGCGAAAATAGATGGAAGGCCACCAAGGACGAGCTAATCGGACTGGCTGTGAGCAAAGAGTTTGTTGGAAAGGTCCACGCTCCCGCAGGGCTAGATATCAATTCTATTCTTCTCGAAGAAATAGCGATTTCAATACTTGCCGAAATAATCGAATACAGAAGACGAGATCAGAAAGAAAAGCAAGCTGGAACCAGAATAGTTCCGAAATCTCTATCCCAAACTCTTGGCCGCTAATCTAACCGATTTATTTTTCAAACCGCCTCTTATTTATCATGAACTATCTGAACCGGCTCGGGTTTTATCGTAATTCGCCCTAACGAGACAATCTCCTGCCGCATCATTTTCGCAACTTCCTGAGTAATAGCATCCGCCTTGAACATTGAAATGCTTCCGTCAACTTTGAGGTGCATCTCTACTGCAAGGAATGGTCCGCTCCTCCTCACTCGAAGATCGTCGATTGAATAAACTCCTGGAACCGCTGACGCGATGTTCTTGATCGTCTCAATCATTTCTGGATTGCCGTAGGCGTCCGCTAAGACCAGAGAACTCTCTTTCACTGCAAAATAGCCAGCGATCATAACAAAGACTCCTATGACCAGAGCTGAAAGCGAATCAAATTCGTAGAGTCCGATGGAAGTCAAACCTATTCCCAGAAAAGCAATGAACGATGCTGAAGCATCCTTTATCGAATTGTACGCATCCGTTCTGAGGGAAACAAGTCCGCTGGATTTCGCGTAGCTCTGCTTTGCCTTAGCAAGTATACCGGCTATGATGATGGAAATCAACGCGATAAGGAGCGGATAAGTCGAGGACTGATGATGAGAGACAGGTTTGAGATAGACTTCGATGCCCGTATAACTGATGACGAGACCAGAGGCCACCATAATCATAGCTGCGAAAAGAGAAAATATCGCGTCGAACTTGTAATAACCGTAGTGAAATTTTCCATCCGCCTTTTTTTGCGAATATCTTATTCCAAACCAAACAGTAAGAGAGACAATTGCATCAACGAAAGAGTGGATCCCGTCCGCTGAAAGAGCCAGGCTACCGAAAATTGTTCCGACTCCGAGTTCTAGAACTCCAATAGCGAGATTCACGAAAAAAGAGATTATCGCGATTTGCTGACCTTTCGAGACCCGTTGATTCATTCGGGTGCGGATGGTTTCCCTCGCGGGATCAGCGTGAAACATGTATCTAGTCTTGTACTAGTCTGATCGTTACTAAAAAGTGTGTTATCATGCCTTCTTTGCTAAAAGCGGGAAGGCAAAAAGAAATATGACAAACCCGATCGGTGGGACAAGAAATGGGACGGCGAGAGACGTTCCGGAGATCGATCCTCCTATTATCGGCCCCAAACACGCTCCAATCCCGATGGATGATTCAAACATTCCAGCGCTTCGGCCAAACTTACCGGGACTAGATTCGGCGATAATACCGGTTTGTGCAATAGCATAGACTATCGAGATCCCTATTCCAACTATCGCATAAGCCACCAAGTATGTGATCCCAGAGGGGTCTCTGACGAAAATCAGGAGACTCGAAACGGATGTCATCACGAGAGCCAAGAACATATTTCTAGATCTCTTGTCAGAACGAAGTAAAGTGAACCGGACTCTCTGATTCACAGTGAGTACATAAAAAAGAAATCGTCCGAAACCGAAAACAAAAGTGATTACCCCCACGAGAAGTATAGAGATTCCCATTGACCTCGCATAAGGTGCAAAGAACGTGAATAGTACTCCAGAGGAAGCTGCAGCTAGCGCACAAGTTACCATGTAAAATTTCGAGTCGAGCTTCTTAATCTGGGGCACGATTTCCAAACTTTTTGTCTTTGAAATCGGGACCTGCTCAAATTGTCGGGAGTTATTCCCAGCTTGACCATGATGAACGAGGGAAGGGTAGACGTTCACCGCAAGAGTCAAGATCATTATGAAGACTGTCAGTAGAAATGCATCCTGGATAGAAGTTAAGAAAATTAGAGCAGCGCCCATTAGAGGCCCAATCGATGCCGCACCTGACCATGAGACGTTGTATATGCTAAAGGCCTTCCGAGCGTCCA
>DATNHH010000200.1:0-2769 GCA_035605055.1 Nitrososphaerales archaeon | reverse complement strand
GTTTGCATTTTATGGCTCGATCTTCCCGTCGCTTTTTCCGCCACTTGCAAGATCTTTCATAGGTCGTAGAAATCCTGTCAGGCCTATGTAGCCGTTTAATAACATCTTTTTCGCGCTTGCATCGCTCGGGCTTTTGATAGTTTTTCCAATCAACTTTGCTTATTTCGCAGATGCATTGCCCGGCGGAGTTCGTTTCTTGTTATCGTGGGTAAACAACGATATGGCCTGGGCAGTACTTCTGTTAGCGTTTGTTGGAGGACTGATCTCAGCCTCTTACAACATCATCAGGTACCTTTCTTTCGGTCGCAATTAGTTAAGCATCACGAGTTCATTCATTGCTTTCCTTCTTGACCGAGTCAAAACAGGACCACGTTCCTCGATGGCATGCGACACCGACTTGGTCGACTAAGTACAAAATCGTATCCTTGTCGCAATCTGTATCTATTCTTTTGATGGTTTGCAGGTTCCCTGAGGTTTCGCCCTTTTTCCACAAGGACGCTCGCGATCTGCTCCAGTAGTGCGCCATTCCGGTCGAGAAAGAAAGTGAGAGAGCCTCTCTGTTTGCATAAGCGAGCATGAGGACATCCTTGCTCTTGATGTCCTGAACCACGACAGGCACAATCCCTCCTCCTTTCCTGAAATCTATTTCGTCAATGAACTCCGATATTCCTTTTTTGTGATTTTCCATTTCTGACATACTCATAACCTAACCCTAACCCCTATGCTTCTGAGATACTTTTTCACTTCACACACGGTCGATTCTCCGTAGTGAAAAATCGATGCAGCAAGTGCTGCATCTGCAGAACCGCGACCCTTCAGGATTTTTGCAAAGTCGGAGATCTTCCCGCAGCCACCGCTTGCTATTACGGGTACAGTTGTCCTTGAGAGGACTGCTCGCGTTAGTTCGATATCATAGCCTAGCTTCGTACCGTCTCTGTCAATTGAAGTAAGTAGAATCTCACCCGCTCCACTCTGCTCCGCCTGAATCGCCCACCAAATTGCATCTATGCCAGTGTCCAATTTTCCACCGTACGTACAAACGGTTAGACCCGATGTTGTGGCGCGACTCCTTTTCGCGTCTATCGCGACCACTACGCATTGTGCGCCGAAAATATCTGAAAGCTCTGTAACTAACGACGGATTCTTTACGGCACCGGTATTTACGCTGACTTTGTCTGCTCCATTCGTTAATACGATTCGCGCGTCTTCAATTGAAGAAATCCCGCCGCCGATCGTGAATGGAATGTCTAACTCTTTGGCGACCTTTCTGACGAGATCTACTCTTGTCTTTCTATTCTCCTCCGAAGCCGAGATGTCTAGGAACATCAGCTCATCAGCACCGTCATCTCGATACTTTCTTGCAAGTTCGACAGGATCACCGGCAAGCTTCAGGGACACAAAGTTCGTCCCCTTTACTACTTTGTCTCCCTTCACATCCAAACAGGGAATGATTCTTTTTGCGAGCGGCATCTACGATTTCACCTGCTGTGTCTGTCCAAGAACTGAAATTGGAATTGTCTCTTCGTAAAAGCCCTTACCAATAATTACCTCGTCGATTCCGATATGCGAAAGTCGTGAAAAGTCTTCAATGGTCGTTACTCCGCCGCTAGCAATGATCTTTCCTTGTTCGTCAATCGCTCTTCTGAAATTCCCGAGATTCTCAAAGTCAGGACCTTTCATCATTCCGTCTCTCTCGATCGAGGTCATGAGGAAATTGGTAAAGCCGAGCTTCGAAAATCTAGAGATTGCATTAAGTGCAGACTCCCATTCCGCTTTCGTCCATCCCGAGGTTTTGACATAGCCAGTATTGTCATAGTCAAGCGCCAGAACTACTTTGTTCTTCCCCAATGATCCAAGTATTTCAGTAGCAATTTGCGGGGCTGAATAGGCGACTGAGCCGATTACGATCCTGGCAGCGCCGCGGTCAATTAGTGAACTTGCGGCCGTGGAGTTTCTGATTCCTCCAGCAATTTGAAATTTGACTGAATCTCCCAGTTCTGTGAGGAACTGCTCGATAGTTTTCTCATTCTTTCTTGGATCAGATTTTACGGCAGCATTGAGATCTACAACGTGAATTATTGTCGCGCCGCTTCTTGCAAATTTTTCGGCTGTCTCAAGCGGGTTGCTGGAATAAACAATTGCTCGATTCAGATCTCCTTGTTGTACTCTAACAACTTGACCGTCGAGTAGGTCTATCGCTGGCACCAGAATCAATATAGCTCAACGGTTAGAATATGACAAGACTGACTTTGTAAAGTTGGAAATCAACTGGAGTCCAAACTCTCCTGACTTTTCTGGATGGTACTGCGTCCCGCTGACATTCTTCTTGTGAACGATCGAAGGAAATATGCAATTCCCGTACGCGGTCTCTCCCAGCACAATTTTTTTGTCCTCAGGGTGAGGATAGTATGAGTGTGCAAAGTACGCCCAATCTTTCGATTTCAAGTTGGAAACAAGCCCTGAATCAGAATGAGGTACAATCAGATTCACATAATTCCAACCCATGTGAGGAACTTTCAATCCGTGTTCGTTTTTGAAACGGACAACACTCCCTGAGAGTAATCCTAGTCCATGTCCCTCTCCCTCTTCACTTTTTTCAAACATCAGTTGCATACCAAGACAAATTCCTAGAATCGGCATTCTCTCCTTCTTGACGTCGTTTAGAATTTGATCCCGACAATTATCCAATACCTTCTGAGCAGACGTAAAACTACCTACCCCCGGAAGAATCAATCCGTCAATCTTACCTGCTTCGTATTTGGAGGAGAT
>DATNHH010000199.1:0-4519 GCA_035605055.1 Nitrososphaerales archaeon | reverse complement strand
AACATATTGGGAGTCGAAAATCAGACCATCGTAGACTATGAGCGCCCCCGGAAACCACTGAAAGGGATTCACGAGCCGGAATACGAGCTGATTCGGACCCGTCGCGTAGATCGGCCAGGAGCTGTTTTGCATAATAGAGAGAGCCTGGGAGGAGGGGTTGGTTAACCCTCCGCTTGAGTTGATTAGGGCAATTGTCGCTGGTCCGAAATCTGCAGTAGACATATTGAACAGGTCGTATGACTCGAGGAAGGTCGAGCTGTTTGCAGACAGGTAGTAAAAGCCGTACATCTGCATCCAGACCTGATAGGCGTTGAAAGCATCTCCATTCGAGAAAGTTACCCCCTGTCTAAGATTGAACGTGTAAATTGTCCCGTTTGAAGAAACAGTCCAATTGACCGCAAGCCCAGGCAAGTACTGTATGTTTCCATAGTGATATTCCGCTGATTCATTTACAGTGACGAGAGATTGGTAAACCGTGTAGGTCAACCAGTTTGGCCAGGGGAGGAGGTTGATAGAGTATAGCTGATTCAAGTCGTCCGCGGGCCAGAGCCATTCGTCGATGACCAGATTCTGCCGGAAAGTCTGAGAGCTGCTGTTGGTCGTTGATATTTGAGAAGTTGTTGATTCCGTTTGTGATTGGGAGGAAGTAGACGAGAGACTACTGGCCGTTGAAGAGGAAGAAGATGCAGAAGGCGAGGACGTTACAGATGTTAAAGCGCTCGTTGAAGAGGAGGAGGTTACGGAAGAAGACGTCGTTAGAGCAATTGTAGAAGATGTCTGGTTGATCGAAATGTACACGCCAGTGATCAAAATCACAATTATGATTACGGCAGCAATAGATACCGCAATTGTTCTCGTAATCGCTAGATTTACTTTATTCAATCGCTTGAATGGCTCGAATAAATCAAGTTTAAGCGTTTCGAATTAGCGCAAATCAGATTACAATAGCAGAGCTCACGATCATTAGTTTCGTTGAATTGTAATTGATAATAATTTCAGCCTTGGACCGAGAATATAATGCCCTAAAGACGCAACTAAGTATAGGAGAAGGAGGGCCTCCATGGCAAACTTAAAGTCAGGAGAATTGCACCTACACGAACTACAGGGAGTAGAAAATGATCAAGGGACTGCATGGTATATTCTATACACCAAAGGCTGATGAAGTGCGCGAATTCATACGCGAGAAGCTGGACTTTACTTATACTGACACTGGCGAGGGTTGGCTAATCTTCGACATGCCAGAGGCAGATCTCGGCGTTCATCCTTCTGACAACGTATCCCATTCGATCTCCTTCTATTGTGACGACATTCAAAAGACGGTTGAAGAATTGAAGTCCCGTGGCGTCCAGTTCACGACGGGAGTCGCTGATCAAGGCTGGGGATTGTTGACCCATTTTCGGATGCCGGGAGAATTGGAAGTAGAATTGTATCAACCGAAATACGAAAAACGGGTTCACAGTAAATCGAGGAAGACCCGAACCCGTCGGAAATCAGCATCCAAGAAAAGGAAGGACGGTCGGTATTAGTTGTTCAAAACAAATGATCTAGCCAAAAGATCAAACATTCGAACTCTACAGTTGCATTGCGTCGAATAAAGGCAGAACGACGTGTCTTTGTTGAAATTCTGAGTGAATCTAGAGTTTGACCAAAGTTAGAATCAATTGCTGAACTAATCTGAATTGCGGGATTAGATGGATCAAGTAATCTTTGCCAATTGCTTTTTACTATTGATAAAAATTAGCCCAATTAGTGCTAACCCAAATGGAAGGTAGAGTATGCCGATAGAAGGAAGAGACACAATGAAAAAGACAATCAGTCCAGTTGTCGCAACGCAGATTGGAACTATCTTTCCCTTGTAGAATCATAGGCCTGCCGTAGGTGATAGTTGAGCTTTCCAGTATGTGATATCTCCAAGAGATTCTGCAATTCTACGTAGCTAAATGATCCTCTTTGCTCAAGAAGCTCAGGGAGCTCTGCACGGGTCTTGTCTTTCAAAACTCCGTGAATCCGAGGCAAATCGACGCTCAATCTTTCTCATCTGGTGTTATTCCTATGAAGAGCTGGATACGAGCCTTCTTGACTGGAATCCTTGTCATGAAGAGTAATTGGAGAAAACCTAGTGGATACAATCGATTTGAGAATCGACTGATTTGTATCTGAACATTCAGATCTGTCGTCCGATTCGCTGGCCATCATAGATCGCGTTTCCGATCCTGGCCCCACCGATATTGGCATCCCCTATCAAATACAGTTCACTAACCATTCCCTTGAAGGCATTGTAGAGAGAGTCGTTTTGTATTTTTCCAGTTGTGAAAACGACGCTGTCGACATCTTCCTCCAAGGTTTCGTTTTGGTGATAGTAGATATTGTACAAGGTCACTCGATGTTCCTCAATTTTCTTAATCCAGGTGAACGGAGAGATCTTAACGTTGGCTGCGAAGAGCCTCGGGAATAGATGATCCCAATGATTGACCAGATTGAGCTCCAGTCCAACGTTTGCAAGCGGAGTTACAATTTTTACTTCTTTTCCTTTTTTTGCTAGAAGCTCAGCGATGCCAGGTGCCTCGATAAAGCTCAACGTGTCTGCGATGATTACTTTCTTTCCCAGATCAGCTTCGCTGAATACATCGACGTCGGTAAAGATATTCTTTTGATCCCAGCCCTCGACTTTGGCAAACGTGTAGGGTTGAAAACCTGTCCTTATCGGATTTGATCCTGTTGCAATCGCGACAGCATCGGGCTTTTCTTCATCGATCACAAACTGGATTACATCTTTTTCTGCGCTTAATTCGAGTCCGTACTTTACCTCCACGCCCAGTTTCTTGATTTGCGCGGCCAACCAACTCACGATAGCTCTCATGTTTTCGCGTCCGGGAAGCTTTGCAGCGAGGAGTGCCTGACCGCCTAACTCATGGTTCTTTTCGTATATCACAGCCTTGTGTCCACGCTCAGAAGCAACTCTCGCAAGTTCCAGCCCCGCAACTCCACCACCTACGATCAGGATTTTCTTTTGGTGAG
Organism: Nitrososphaerales archaeon; assembly: GCA_035605055.1. Lineage (GTDB taxonomy): Archaea > Thermoproteota > Nitrososphaeria > Nitrososphaerales > CADDZS01 > DATLTL01. Next base: position 1,501 of record DATNHH010000199.1, on the reverse strand, counting down.
ATGCCGGATTTATTTTTCCGCTTCCCCACTCTTTCTCCCTGCTGACCTCCGGATTGACCGTGCAGGAAATAGGCAAGCCGCGAATCATTCTCCCCCAGCAATCCTGCAGTGCCCCTATGCAAGGGCGGATGTCGTCGAGCCGACCTTCCATCGCTTTGTTTGGAAGGAATGGATCTGCTATCAGCGCCCTGGTCATCGCAACCATATCTGCCGAGCCATTAGCAAGAAGGTTTTCAGCGTAAAGTGGGTCAAGATATTTTCCGACAATGCCAACCTTCGTCTTCTTTAGAGCACTCTTTACTGGGGAACTCAGCCGTAGATTATACCCGCTTTCAACATACATCGGGGGAGCCTGCCAATCTTCCTGCTGAGGCGAAATGCCTTGGTCGACCGTGACCCAGTCTATTGTTCCGTCAAGTCGTTTAGCAATCTCTGCGGCGACAATCGGGTTATTTCCTCCATCGTATCGTTCGTCGCCGTCAAGTCTCATTCCGACGGCGATTTCATTTCCAGTTGATTCTCTGACTCGAGCTACGACCTGCTCCAAAAACCTCATTCGATTTTCAAGGGTTCCACCATACTCGTCCTTCCTCTGGTTCATTACACCCGAGAGAAATTCGCAGATCAGAGTTCCGTGACTGCCGTGTAAATCCACTCCATCCAATCCTCCATCTTTGACGAACTTTGCTGCTTTTCCGTAATCTTCGATCTCCTTCTCTATCGCTTCGTGATCCAGTTCCCTCGAAGTGAATGGGAGAGCTTGAATCGGATGAGAAGGCCAAGGAAATCGCGAGACACCGGCTTCGTTTGCTTGGTTTGTTCCAACGGATTGAATTTCCACGAAGCATTTTCCTCCGTGAGCGTGAACTGCCCGTGCCAGCTTCGAATAGCCCTCAACCACCTTGGGATCAAAACCGCGAATTGGCCATCTCCCTGACAGCGCCATGGGATGACCCATGTTCAGCGGACCAAATTGAGAATCAACATCGGTACTAGTGTTTCCTCCCCCTGGAGAAACCATTGCAAGCGATACCTCAACCAATCCCGCCCCTCCCTTCGCTCGCTCCGCGCAGTAATTGGCAAGTGTCTCCCCAGGAAGATTATCGCGACTGTCGGATGCAAACATTGTCGCGTGAGGAGTGACATAGATTCTGTTTCTGACAATAACCGGGCCGAGTTCGATCGGAGTAAAAAGATGTTTGAAGTGTGTCGACAAATCGTCGTTTGCTGTTGCCCCGTTTATCTTTAACTTTTGGGGCACCACGTTTCATGTGTTCAAGTTTTTGATGGGTGATTCTCAAATCCTTGATAAGTGAGATCCTGATAGAATCAGACGTGCTGAAAAATAAAATTACCAATCTACTTTATTGCTTCAACGATATACCAATATCGAAACTCCGTCGTTGTAGGCGATGCTCCGCGATTCTTGATCAATGAGGCGACAACTTCAGGTTCGAAGAAATCCTCCTTTTGATGTCGGCTGGCAAAGGGAAGGACATGC
>DATNHH010000198.1:0-3396 GCA_035605055.1 Nitrososphaerales archaeon | reverse complement strand
TGTTTGCAACGTCCTGGTGATCAAATGAAATTTCTCACTGACCTGTAATCCTCACAGTGATGATCGTCTAGGACGTGTATTGATAATTCAAAAGGGACTGGATAGATCCAATGTTACCGAAAGAATATCTCAGGGCGGAGGACACTAAAGTGCCTACATCTGGTATCTCAAGGACGAAAGGCTTTCCATCAGATTGACAGCATCGTCAAACAACTTTGTCTGAGTAATCCTTCCAATAACTTTGCCATTCTCTATTACAAACACCCGACGAATGTTCTTCTGGACCATAGTTTCCATCACTGCTCCAATTCGGTCTCCTGGTGCTGCCGAGACGATAGGTGAGCTCATGATTTCTTCAACCCTCATCTTGTCAGCAGTTCTCCCAATACCAAGACACCGCCTGAAAATATCACGTTCTGTGAGAACACCGATGGGGAGATCGTTCTTTTCTATCAGGATCGACCATGTATCTGAAGACACCATTTTCTTTATGGCATCATTCACCGAAGCAGAAGCGTCCATCATTACGACGTTCGAATCCATAACGTCTTTAGCCGTAAGAGAGGTTGGCAACTTGCTCACTTTAGAACAAAGGGGAGTTAGGGTGGAATTAAAAGGTTAGGCAGTCATCCTTGCTGAGACGGCTCAAAGTTTGTATCCGATTTTCCTGAGAAAAGCTCGCCGTTCTTTGACATCCTGCTCAGTTTCAACGCCCAGTGGAGAGCCTCCGTCGATGACACCTACAATTCCTGAACCTTGGTCTGATCGAACTACGATTGCCTGAACTGGATTTGCTGTAGCACAAAAGAGTTGACAGACCTCTCCCAGATTCTTCAGAGCGTTCAATACGTTGATTGGAAAAGCTCCCTTGATGTAGATGATGAAGGAATGACCAGCTCCGATTTTAACTGCATTCTTTGTGGCGAGTTCTTTAAGCTCCTTACTTGTTCCCTCACTACGGACTAATCTAGGTCCTGATGATTCGCAGAATGCAAGTCCAAATTGAATTCCGGGAACCGAGCACACGAGGGCTTCGTGAATGTCTTCTGTCGTTTTGATAAAATGGGACTGACCGATAATCACGTTCGTTCCTTCGGGAACCTCGATCTGAATTAGAATTGTTTCTAACAATTGAAAAGCCCGAAAAAGTACTTCCAGAAGCTGTTGGAAGTTATCTAAATCAAGTTTTCAGGATTGGCGGGGGCCGACTCACTTGACTTGAACTCTATGAGTCTTTGTCTCACTTGGGACCTTTTTGGGAACTCTCACTTCGAGTATCCCGTCTTTAACCGTCGCCTCTGCCTTCTCCGCGATTACATCTTCGGGGAACGCCATCTCCCGCTTCACTTTCGAGTAAGTCCTTTCCCTTCGGATAAAACCCTCCTTCTTTTCGTCAAAATTGGACTCTGCCTCCCCCTCGATCTTGATCTCTTTTGGAGTTACGGAGATGTTCAGTTTCTCTTTAGGAATCCCCGGGACTTCTACTCGGGCGCGATACTCCGTACCCGCATCGATCAAATCGGCGAACGGGCGCCTCACTTCAGGTAACTCGAAAGATCTCCATCTCGGGAATGTTAATCCTCCTCCTAACGACCCGGGGAAAGATTTTTCCATTCGTCGCTCAAAATCTGAAAATACTCGGTCCATTTCACGAGCATAATCATCTGGGCTCCAAACTGCAATCGGATTATTCTTGTTCGAATCTTTTTCGACTTTATTTTTCTTGGGCAATTCAAACCGACGAGTAGATCCGGAGTCGAGTTTCTTTTAACACTTAGGACGATTCTCTCTTTTGAAAATGAATTACTCAGACGCAGAGAATCGTTTCGAAGGGTTAGCCACTGCACCTAATCTCGATTACTTGCGAAACGATTAGATTCTGAATCTTTGCACTGATCGTAGCAAAATAGATGCCAGGCGCAGATCCAGCGTTTTGTAATGTCATGATGGTAGAATAATTGCCGTGTCCGGAAAAATCCGTGAAATTGAAGACAAAATTCCCTGTAAAATTTCCAACTGAAGCACTCAGATAGGACGTCTCGTTGCTCGAATTAAGTACTAAGAGTTGAAAAGTAGTTGAAGATTGGTTTCCAAGATTAATCACGCTACCTCCAGAAACTTTGATCGAGAGACCAACGGAAATGGATGGATTCACTTCTCCAATCTTCCCGGTGTAAAGCTCCGTGAACCAGGGGACTCCTTCAGGAGTTAATGTCATCGTCAATGCTCCGCTTATGTTGCCGTCGCCGGAGTTTCTTGAAGGGATTTCGTATTCGATCAAGTTATTGGTCTTCGGATCGAAGACAGATATCGCGTTGCCGTAATGCTCGTTGAACCATATTTTGCCCGTAGAATTGTCGACATAAACGAAGTATGGGTACGAGGCACCATCAGGAGGGATTGAAGTAGAAATCGTCCTGAAGTAATGAGTTATCGGATTGAATTCCGAGACCAGACTTGCTCCATGCTGTGTCAGCCAGAGATTCCCTGAAGAGTCAACTGCTATTCCTACCGGCGTATCAACCTCTGGAGTTATGTCGTTGAAAGTGAATGAACCGTTGAAGAAGGAACCAACGTAAAATTCATCAGTTGCTCCGCTCGTATCGAGAAGATTAAACCAGATTCTATTCGTCCTAGCATCTATTGCGATACCTGTGGGGTTCGAGGAAGTGATCGGGATTTGATATTCTTTCATCGTCCCATTCGACATCACAACTCCTAGCTTATCACCGGTGAACTCTGTGAACCACGCGTTGCCCTGACTGTCTAATGCGACTTCGTAAGGATTCGAAGCCGGAGTCTTTATCGAATATTGAGTGAAGGTCAGAGTTTCGACGTTGAAGGACCAGATTGAGTTGCTTATCTCCTCTGCAAACCAGACTTTCCCAGTGTGATCATTTACTGCAATACCCCATGACGTCAGCGGTGACTTTGTACTAAGACCAGGAATAGAATACTGATGAAGTGTGTCGTTTGTGGGATTGAAAACGCCCAAAGCGGATCTGTTTTGAAGCACCGTCCAGACATTTCCACTGGAATCTACAGCTATTGCGTTAGGAAGACTGCTTGGGAGCTGAAATTCGTTGATGAACTGATCTGTCTGTACGCTCTTAGAAGGAGTGGGATTGTGACCTACGATTGCGATCGTCGTAGAATCGGTGCTGATCGGACCACGTAAAAAGGACACAACAACAACTCCGGTGGAGATAACAAGCACTATAATGAGCGAGGAGACAATTGCGACCATGGTTCTATTTTTCATTCGCGACTCACGATTAATTCAGTGAAACTCGAGAGAAAGCTGCCCTAACGTGAAATACATTTCAAATGGTTATTTATCACAAGCAGCTTGCTACCACTTTTGAGAATCGTCTCCGGGAATTAAATATCCTGAAA
>DATNHH010000197.1:0-6552 GCA_035605055.1 Nitrososphaerales archaeon | reverse complement strand
AGCTCGTTGAACTCGATTTTGATGAACCGAGTGCAAGGTATGCACCGACTCCAACTGCAGCAATTACTACAATTATTACAACAACTATCGCAGCGGCAGCGATCCCACTATTTTTTCGATTAAAGCCCTGTCTCATATGAAAAGCATAATGACATTTGCAGGGCGGTATTTATACTGTTAGAAAGATTCGTGCTGGAAGTTTGAATTCTAAGATTTCCTTATGATATGTTGCTATTTTCGAGAAAACGTACAAATTCAAGCCCTGGAGTGTCCACTTCCTAGTCAGCCTCGGATTGAACAATTGAGGCTCAGCGAAATGAGATCTCAGAGAGGAATTGGAAAAAAAGACGGAGGCCTCCGAAGAGGTCTCAGTTTGTTGTTATTTGTACGGTTTGCGGAGTCGGGTTGTGGGAGAGTTCTTCCATTCCGGAGTGCGTGACCATCGGAGCCGCTTTGGTTAGTGAGTCGATCTGTTGGGACAAGTCTTCAAACTCGGTCTTTGGCATCGAGTTTGCAAGAACATTCTCAAGCTCAGCGATTCTTGCTTCCGCGCGGTTGTATTGGTCTTTTGGAACTGTTTGCTCGTGGATTGTGCGTATCTCCTGATCCTTTCTGGATACGACCTGTTCCAACTCTGAAATCTTAGCCATCGCCTGCTGGAACACTTGATTCGGAACTGTTACCTCGGACAGTTTCACTGTCGCTTCCTTGATCGTGTCGCCTGAAACTGTGACCTGCTTGCTCAATAGAGCCAGTCCCTGTCCAATTGTCTGGGTTTCCTCCAACTGGGATTTTGTCCGCCTGAGTTCCGATGCCATTCCGTCAATTGTTCCCTGCATCCTTGCTAGGACTTCTTCATGGGTTTTCTTTGGTATCGATTGATCTAACTGCGCCTGAAGACTTCTCGCCGTCAAAACCAATCTCCGTACTTCGCTGGTGATTTGTTCGGTTCTGCTGCTCAACTGTTTGAACACACACGCTCTTTATGCGAGATCGAGGAGTCCGAACCATATCTAATGAACCTAGTCAACATATTTTGATAGCTTGGTTTCTTAGTTTGCTCTCCGGACAGATGAAGGAAAATAGTTTCGAAAATTTCTCCAAACCAGAAAGTGATTTTCTCAATTCTTAAGATCTCTGTAGTTCTGGCAGGGTCATTTGTGACTGTAATAGGGCGATCTTTTGTAAAAGTACATTGTTACCTTGATCTGGAACAGCAACCTACTGCTGACTCATAATCGCCTAACTTGAAAGTTACTATATTCCAACAACGGCATCATGACTTGGACGCTTGGTTTGCGATAGGATTCGACATCACTAGACCATCCATCCACCCAAGAAATGATAGATTATGGAAAGCTTGAGAACAGGTTTGACTTCCTCCTCACTCAATTGGCAAAAATTGATTACCTAGGTTTTGGGCAGTTCGTCACGACAATATGAAAATCAGGTTTGGATTGATCTACCTGGCATTCGTGTTGGTTGGTGCACTTTATGAAGCTGAGACGAATCACTTTTCGGGAATCGCCTTTGTAAACTACTTGCTAACTGGATTCCTATACTCATCTGTCTTTTTCATCGTATTCTACATTGCAGTTCGGATCGTAATTTACATAGTTGGGAGATTCAGGTAGGAAATAGGTACGGAGTATTAAGTGGGATTTTGAAACAGTATCTAGAGCTCTCAACTGATTTATAAGAAAATTCCCTTTTTCCCTCCGAGCCACATTTGAAGCTCTTTTCTCACAAGTCCGGATCAACCGGATTGATAGTTACAGTAATCGGCGGAGCAATGCTAGCGGTCACTTTTGTTATCGCATTCGACGTTTACCAAGTTTACTTCGGTCTAGCTCAAAGCGACTTGAACTCATCTGCGGCTAATTTCATGCCAAGCTTGAACTCTCTCCTTCAGGCTGCTATCGTCGTAATGTTTCTTGGTATAATGGGTTGGGTAGGATCGGCCTTTCTTTTGAGAGGCGTTGATTTTATGAAAGTTGACAGAGGAGTTGGAGTTGTCACCTTCAAAGTCGACAAGGGCGCTGGGATAGTCTCGGGAGTCGATGTGACTGGCAAGCAAAACCAGACCCAAGTTCTCGAAGTCCCGGCCGACCACTAGAATTCCTAACCGGGCCGTGCTTCTCCATTGGCTAGGGAAGCCTCGTTCGTATCCAAGACACTAAAGATCGTCTCATTAGCGATTACAGTAGCGATCGTGGCGATTGCAGTTACCGCAGCTTATTCCGGCTACGAAGAGTATGGCGCCTTGACTGCAGTCGAAGGGGTATCTTCGAGCCAGCTCAGCGCGGTCGTTAATGGTTCAACTCTCCTGATCTCCGGGCTCAATGTACCGAATAAGATGACCTACCCGCTCACGTTGGAGCTCCTTGGAAACGTATCTATTGATGAAGTTCAGGTCGGAAATTTTGATACTGGAGCTTATGTCATTCAACCCGGAAATTCGCAGGGCATTAACGTGTCTATCCCGCTAAATTACGGAGCGCTTTTGAACAACACTGAAGCCCTGAAAAAGGCAATCTCAAACTCGAGTATCTTAACGGTTGACACCACAGTCATCGCAAATATGGTTCCACTTTTGGGCATCAACATAACGAAATCAACCAACATGACGATTGGTCCAATACTTGGTAATCAATAATGATCTCTTTCATCTTAAGTTGGAACAATCTTTCTCTGATTCCAACCAAGGCCGTTATGGTTGAAAACGAGTCTGACGAGTCTTTCTGGCAAACTAATTCATACAACAAGAACAGTGAATGTGTAAGTCGATATGACAAGAAAAATATTTGGCATTAACCTGGGAGTATTTTTTTCAAGAACGGGATACGCCGCCGGTTATGGTTTTCTTACGATAATTGTCTTTTATGAACTACCGAATCTCTTGTTGAAGAATTTCAATGGAAGCGCTGCTAACCTGTCCCTGGACAATGGATCGCTTTTCATCTCGTACGCAATCCTGATCACTATTCTAAGCTGCCTTCAGATTATTTTTCAGGATCACTTCGTCGGCGATGCTGCTGCAATATCAAACGGGATCGCCCAGATTTTCTACATTTACATCTTTGCAAATGGAGGGCTAATTACTGAGCATCTTTCAAGCTCTGGAATAACACTGTCGCTGGATTTTAGAACCATCATTTACTTGATGATGATACCCTCAGCACTTTCAATTATTTCCGCCGTTATCGCCGCAAGTACGCGATCATCGATCGCTCATCCGGAGATTATAGACATTCCACTTAACTAGATTTGCAAAAACCTGTAATAGATCTCGGATTCAATTCTCAGCTATCCCTACAATCGGGACTAGCCCACGTGAGAATTTGAATCGAAAATCACATTGGTTTACTTTCGTTGCTAAAATCGGAAAATAGGTAAAAAGTAAAGAACATGCAGCAGATTATGGCAGCGAATCCAATTGCTGGCCTAGCAACAAAGAACACGACGGATAACAAAATTGTCCACAAGAAAACTGACAGTAAATCTTTGCTGAAGGGAGATTTCATTGAATTATGGGATAGTAGAGGACCTAGTTATTTGTCTTGATACAGTTCGCATGAAATTCGATCCGATAATTCTGGAAAATACCAAGGAATAGATTGCAAGCGCTCTTATTTCTTGACAATCTATTCCGATCAAAGTATATTGTGATGCGATCTGTCTTACGCGTCTTCTACGAGCACGTCTGTGACGTTCGCCGAGCGAATACCATACAGCTTGAGGAACTCTTTTGCTGCTTCCCTCTCGTTTTTTGCATGAATGTCGGCATCCAGAATGCACCAGAATCTTTTCTGACTATTTTTCTTCGAAGATTTCTTCATGCCCACCGTTAGTGAGAGAGATATATTCAGACTTGTGAACGCAAAATATAGAGTGTAAATCAATTCGATTTAGTCCATCCATGTTCAACGGACTAGCTCGATTTACGAATTCAACGTATCGACTATTGTTTTCGCAAGCTTCTCGCTTATCTTACCAACTTGGGAAATTTCTTCGGCGCCAGACCTCTTCATGGCTTCAACCGAACCAAAATGTGCCAGCAGATTGCGTTTTCTTTTTTCTCCTATTCCAGGAATTTCGTCCAATTCTGATCTGGTGATATGCCTTGATCGCAATTTTCTGTGATAAGTGATACCAAATCTGTGGGCCTGATCCCGAATGTGCTGCATGATATGCAGGGCTTCGGAGTCCTTTGATAGCTTGATTGGGCGAATTCTTGTTGGGGTGAAGATGAGCTCCTCTTTCTTTGCAAGCGCGACAGTTGGTATTCCAAAAATTCCATCCGTGTGCATTTGGCTTAGAGCTGCATTCAAGTGCCCCTTGCCTCCATCAATAATGACTAGATCGGGAGGATCTTTCGCCCATCGTTTCCCTTCAGGGTTGGTGTCAGACAATCTCTTGAACCTACGGCTGATCATCTCAGCCATCATCGCGTAATCGTCAATTCCCTCGACTGTTTTGATTTTGAATTTCCTGTACTGGCTCTTTTCCGGGAATCCGTCAACGAAGACCGTCATCGCCCCCACGGCTTCATCCCCGTGAATGTTCGAAATGTCGAAACATTCGATCCTCCTCGGAAGGTGATCGAGGTCTAGCTTTTCTTTGATGTCCTTGAGAGCGCGTAATCTTTCCCTCTTCTTCACATCTTCTTTGGATTCTTGTTCTTTGAGAACTAACAGCGCATTATCTTGAGCCAGCTTCATCAGCCTTTGATTTTCTTCGTTCGAGGAAGCGGAGGTGAGCCTCACCGGCTTTATCGTCACTTCCGTCTCCCTTTCCGTTCGGGCAAGCCCCTGAATCAGGGCTTCGATTTCACCCGAATCGTGTAGTTCGATCGGGACAATTATTTCGGTGGGAAATTGATGCTCAACCAATGCTTCCGTCGATGAGTAGTGCTGTTTTATGAATGCGGATAGAATTTCCGAATCTTCTGCACTGGAGCTAACCACGTCTAGAATGTATTTTTCGCGTCCGACCACATTGCCTTCTCTTACCTGAAACACAATCGCTGCAGCCGTATTGCTCTCCGAGTCCTCTCCCGGATCGGTCTCTCTGGCGATCGTTACTATGTCCTTATCCCGATCCTTTTGGCTGGGAAAAGCTATACGTTGCTTAAGGGCTGTCGCCTCAAGTGATCTGATTTCATTTCGAATCTTAGAGGCTCTTTCATAGTCCTGCGACTCAGAAGCTTTCCACATGTCGTCATACATCAACTTTGAAAGTTTGACGAGCTTCCCCCCAAGAAATAACTCAAATTTCTTTACGTCGCTGAAATACTCCTTCTGGGTAACGGCGAAAATGCAAGGAGCTTTGCAGAGGCCGATGTTATAGTCGATGCAGACCTTGAATTTCTTTTCCCAGGTTAGTGGAAGGGTACAACCCCTAATGGGGAATATTCTTCGAAGGTACTTTACGGTTCTTCTTGCAGCTCGTGCGTTTCCGTAGGGACCAAAGTAATGTGACCCGTCATCTTCCACCCGTCTAGTTACAAGAACGCGCGGCACGACGTCTGAAGTGATCTTAATGTATGGATAGCTCTTGTCATCCTTCAGCCTGATGTTGTACTTCGGCTTGTACCTCTTGATCAATACATTCTCGAGAATAAGCGCCTCAAGTGGCGACTGGTTGAAAATATAATCCGCGCTCTTAATTTGATCTTTAAGACTCTGACCAATCGGATCGTCAAATCGGGGACGAAGATGCGCGAGTACTCTTCCTTTAATGCTGGTTGCCTTTCCGACGTAGACAGGACTTCCGTCCTCATTTCTTAGGATGTAAACTCCCGGTCTTTCAGGAAGCTTGTCAAATTTATCCAGTGGAGTTGAGATTGCTTCTTGTGGTGATAGATTCAACTAGATTCCTTTCAACCTCCGGCTGAATCTGCGATTGTTCAAGCCGGCGTCTGAGTATTTGCTTTAGGTATTGCCCAGTGTAAGATTCGCCTACCGCTGCAACTTCCTCAGGAGTTCCCTCCGCAACCACTAAGCCACCACGCTCTCCACCCTCCGGCCCCAAATCTATGATCCAGTCGGCAGTTTTGATAACATCTAGGTTGTGTTCAATTACGATCACGCTGTTCCCTGCATCGGTTAGTCTTTGAAGCACACTAAGTAGTTTCTTGATGTCCTCGAAGTGTAATCCCGTCGTTGGTTCATCTAGAAGATATAGCGTCTTGCCTGTGGGCCTCTTTGATAGCTCCGAGGCAAGCTTCACTCTCTGAGCCTCGCCCCCGGACAGCGTGGTCGCGGACTGACCAAGTTGAACGTAGCCCAGCCCAACATCGTTCAGAGTTTCGAGTTTCCTCCTGACTCTTGGGATGTTCTCGAAGAATTGAAGCCCCTCTTCCACTGTCATTTCGAGGACTTCGGAAATGTTCTTGCCTTTGTATCTAATTTCGAGTGTTTCCCTGTTGTACCTCTTGCCCTTGCAAACCTCGCACGGGACGTAAACATCCGGAAGGAAGTGCATCTCAAGGCGAATTATCCCGTCTCCCTCGCACGCTTCACATCTGCCGCCTTTGACGTTGAAGCTGAA
>DATNHH010000196.1:0-3639 GCA_035605055.1 Nitrososphaerales archaeon | reverse complement strand
CATAGGTCCTTGGCCTCATCATGTAAATTTCTCTGGACAACTCGGGCCGATTGACTTTGGAGACACCGCAATCATAGATCTTCAAGGAATCAAACTCGCCTGGTTTGATCATTGGCTCAAGGGTATCGAAAATGGAATAATGGACGAACCCAAAATTGACTTTTTTGTCATGGGCAAAAACCAGTGGAAGAAAGCCGAAGAATGGCCGCTCAAAAATACGGCCTATACAAAGTATTTTCTCCATGGCAATGGGAGGGCAAATACTTCGTTCGGAGATGGTGTGTTATCAACAGAACAGCCTTCAGGGAACGAGAAAGATGATGCATACATCTATGATCCATTGAATCCATGCCCTAACATATTTGATTCATCGATTACCCCGGCCGAGGGCCCTTTTGATCAAAGACCCATAGAGATGCGTGACGATGTACTCGTTTACTCCACACCCCCTATTGAATTAGAAACCGAGGTCTCAGGACAAGTTCATGCGGTTCTATACGCATCAACCTCAGCTCGTGACACCGACTTTTGGGCGCAGCTTACGGACGTATTTCCGAGTGGATTCTCTATGCACCTTACCGAAGGTATCATCCGTGGTCGGTACCACAAGTCGCTAGAAGCTCCTGAATTGTTAGAGCCAGAAAAGGTCCATGAATTCAAAATAGATCTGTGGATAACAAGTAATCTCTTTCTGAAAGGTCATAAGATCAGGCTTGATGTTTCTAGCAGCTCATTTCCAAAGTACGATCGAAATCCAAATACCGGTCACGAATTTGGAATGGATGCTGAGACCTTTCCTGCAAATCAGCGAATCTATCATGATTCCAAATTTTCTTCCCACATCGTTTTGCCTATAGTCTGAGACAAGGGAAACCTTCTGCAGGTAACTCTTCAGTTTGATAAAGTCTTGATGAATAGATCCTTTTGTCATCAACTTGAAGAAACCGTCATCTGGGTGAAATTAGCCTCGTGAAAGTTCGCCGAACGCAAAATAAAGCGCCCAGGCCGGGATTTGAACCCGGGTCGCGAGAGTGACACTTGAGGCTACTATGATAGCAGTCTCACATACTAACCTATTTCTACGATCGCGAAGATCTCTATACTACCTGGGCAAGAGAGACGGTTCGGAAGACACGCTTCCAACTGTGAATTTAACCCTTTTTGCTCCTTGAACAAAACTTTGATACTGCTAAGGAACTTAAGATGATTTCCACAATCGTCTCGTAGATGACATCCAATTGAGCATCGATTTGATCGCGCCATTTCTTTCGCTGAGCGTTAACTCTGCCTCAATTCTTCTCGTGCTTGCCGTAGCTCCATCGATTTACCTATTGTGGTTTTTCTACAACTCGGATCGGTACAAGCACGAGTCCAAGAAACTCCTCATCGTAACTTTTGTTCTCGGCGCCTTGATGATATTCCCGGCGGTCTATCTCGAACTTTCTTTCAAATTAGTCTTCCCAGAGGGCTCGACTCTGCTGGGCATTTTCGTATACTTTCTTTTCGGAGTCGGATTAATCGAGGAGAGTTTGAAGTTCTTCGCCGTGCGAATCTACGCATACAATTCAAAGATGTTCAATGAACCGATGGACGGACTCATTCTGGGAGTTGCCGCCGCGCTCGGCTTCGCAACCGTCGAGAATGTTTTCTACGTGCTCAGCTCTGGACTCCTCACTGCGCTTGTTAGGGCGATTATCAGTGTTCCCTCGCATGCTCTATTCGGAGCGGTAATCGGCTTTTACCTAGGAGAAGCAACATTTCATCGGAGACCGATACTTGCCTTGAAAGGGCTTGCAGCTGCGATCATTCTTCACACGTTGTTTGATACCATTGCAACCGTTGTTCCCTCCATCACCGGGGTCATCGCACTCGTTGCTTTTGTCCTGGTCCTTTACTACAGAGTCGTGAAGGGCGAGGTGAGAGAGGCGGAGGCGGAATCTCCGTTCAGACCGAGGGGTCCTTTATGATTCTTCTAGACTAGCAACGTAATTGTTTCTTTCGTCTTTCATATCCTGTGAAAATATTGTAATTCCAAAGATTGTCCAAATCTGCCGATTGCTTAATATTGCGTCTGGCTCGAGTTCGGAAGCACGAACCAACCTAAATGGGCCTCTAGCTCAGCCAGGTAGAGCACTGGTGTTTATCGCGACCCAAAGTTGCGTAGACTGGTGAGACTTTTAAGCTATGACCACGTGAAGAAATCCAGTGGTCTGGGGTTCGAATCCCCAGAGGCCCGCTTTAGATTATGATCTTAGTCTTGAAATCCTGAAAATATCGAGACTTCGTAGAGCATAATACTGGTACTTCAACCTTTTCGAGGTTGACTAATGAACTAAAGGGACACTGAATATGTCAGAATTGACTTTTAGGAGCGACCGTTTTCACATAAGTTTTTTCTTGTAATCGATAGAGATGATGGTTATCGATGGTAAGCCTAGAAGATCAATTTCCACAGCCAACTTACTCCGAGGACGGACAAGAAATATACCTCGGCGACTGTCTTAGCATTCTACCGAAAATACAAACTGGCTTCGTCCGATTAATTTTTGCAGATCCCCCGTATAACATCGGAAAGAATTTTGGGAACAATAAAGACTTCTGGCCGTCCAAAGAGGAGTATTTTACTTGGTGCAGAGAGTGGATTCATTCGTGTAACAAGCTACTAACTGATGACGGATCGATCTTCATCATGGGACACCCGCAATACATTCCATACTTGATGAATATTCTCGATTCGGAGGGTTTGGTATTTACAAATCAAATAATCTATCACTACGCCGACGGAATGCCAGAAAAGGATCTGTTTGAAAGAAGATACGAACCGATCTTGTATTATCGCAAAAGTAAGAATAAATTTGTTTTCAACCTAGACTCGGTGAGAGTTGAACCGGTAAGATTTGATCGATATAGCAACCCGCGCGGGAAGAATCCCTCGGACGTCTGGGAAATAAATCGTGTCCGTTGGAATTCCAAAGAGCGTGCGGTCTTGAACTCGAGGAAGATTGCGCACTTGACACAAAAGCCAATGATGTTACTAGAGCGGATTGTTCTTGCCTGCAGTAATCCTGGGGACGTTGTCTTGGATCCATTCCTTGGGACGGGTACAACCAGTGTTGTTGCGAAGATGAAAGGACGAAAATCAATCGGAATTGAAATGAATCCTGACTATGTGAGCACGTCTATCAAAAGACTGCAAGATGCTAAAATCGATAGTTTTTCTCCGACTTTGATTTATCAAAACATCGATGAAATCGAGAAAGATCTCAAGAAAATCGACGAATGGATCATACCAAGAGACCGACACAGTTTTCCGTTAACTAACGACTTCCATCCATACTTTGCTGCTTTCCCTCCGGAATTAGTTGATCGATTACTCGAAAAGTTTTCTTGGAATAATCACAAAGTCTTGGATCCGTTTTGTGGAGGCGGATCGACAATAGTCGAATCAGTTCTCCGTGGAAGAGATCCAATTGGAATAGATATCAGTCCTTTAGCAGCATTGATAACGAAGGTAAAGTCAACACCGATTTTGATTCAAAAACAGAAACTCTCCTCTTTTCTAAGCAAAGTTAACAACAAAATACTCCAGTTGAAATCGAGAGGTGATGATGACGTTTCAGTCCCAGAGGAAAATGCGAA
>DATNHH010000195.1:0-4447 GCA_035605055.1 Nitrososphaerales archaeon | reverse complement strand
CAGATCTAAGTCGCGTTGAATTGGAAGCACTAATCCATGGTGCCTCATGAACTTCCAATCCCAATCCGTGTCCAGTTCTGTGAACAAAGTATTCGCCATATCCTGCCTTTTCAATAACTGTTCTAGTTACCCCGTCGACAGCTTTTGCAAGGATGTTAGGTCTGGCTGTCATCGATCCTATCGATTGAGCTTCTTTTACAACATCGTATACCTTTTTCTGCAAGTCAGATGCTTTCCCAATCGAGTATGTCCTGGTGAAATCGGCATAGTATCCAGATTCGTCTGTGCAAGAGATATCCACGACAACCATATCTCCCGAACGCAACAATCTGTTTGAAGTTAACGAGTGTGGAATAGCTGAATTTGGTCCAGACTGCACTCCACAGAAATCGATTTCAGTCTCGCCAAGATTGGTCAGGGCTCTTTTTATCTCGAACGACGTTTCAATTTCAGTCCTTCTCCCATTCAATATTTCAGGGATTAGCTTGTACCCTTTGCCAAGTTTTGAGGTAGATCCTCGGATGCTATCGATTTCTTCCGAACTCTTAATCAAACGTTGATCCGAAATTGTTGTCGAAATCGACTGAAAACGAGCGCGATGCTTTACTTTTCTAACAGACTCCATAAGGTAAAGTGTAATCCAGTCTTCGCAACCAAAGTTGGTTGACTTTGTACCGATCGATTTAAGGGCATCACCAAAGGCACCTTCGTAACCTTGAGAATCCGTCCAAGGAAAAATATTTTCAGCAGAGCTCTGAGCAGACTTTCCTTCGTCTAGTTTGGGCATTACGAGTGCAGTTTTTTGAGTTTCGATAGAAATCAGGCCGCAGCAGAATCTTTCGAAAGAGATTCCCGGGTAGTTGAGGTAGTATTTCAAGTTGGGAAGCGATGTTAACAGGACGCAATCAATTTTAGAATCAGCTTTGGAGAGATTTTCCGTCAGCTTAATTGTTCTATTTCTAAAATTCAATTGGAAAACACTAGCCATTTTTCATCTGATGCTTAATTGATTTTTGGTGATTGGCACAGGATTTCATCTTGACCAGTTTCCGAGCACCTTATATTTTCCTGGCTAGCAATTTTGTCTTGGATTCATCTTAATTGTGTAGAATGCTCGCGATTATCCCGGCGCCCGGGGAAGTTCCTGATTTTTCAATTGTCAGGTCTTTTCGAAGTCTGGCTTCCTGCGGCAGAGTTTGTGAGGGCTCCGAACCTGGCCACGGTGATGGATGGGGAATCGTCGCTTGGAAAAACGGGGAGCCGGTCTACTTGGGACGAGAACCTGTTGATGCCTTTTCTGATCCGGCTTATGAAGAAGCCTGTCTGAGAGGCGAATCCGAATCGTTCTCATCCCCAATAGTCGCACATTTGAGAAAAGCATCTGTCGGCCTTAAGATCAAAGAAAACACTCATCCCTTCACGAATGGAGAATGGGCCTTTGCGCATAATGGGACTATTCGCAAGCTTAATCTCAAATTCACAACAGACAGCCAGTGGTTCTTTGAATTAGTTCTGAATGAGTACAGCAAGAATGGGAAGAATATGGTGGGGGCAATTTCTAAACAGGTGGAAATGGTAAGGCAGATTTATCGATATTCGAGCCTTACGTTTCTTATGTCAAACGGTAGAAGAGTTTACGGGTACAGGGACTGCGCTTCCAACGAAGATTACTACACTTTGTTTTACGCCAAAACTCCAACGTCCTTTCTGATTTCCCAAGAAAAATTCGTTGATGCTCCGTGGGTGTCATTGGAGAATGGAGCTTTGATATCAATAGATGAAGATCTATCGTACGAGATTAATCATGCTCTTCCTCGATTAGAATCCGGGACTGTTTAGTCCCGCACATTCGATTAATTGTCCTTCAGTGTTTTGCTTCTTCTTGAAATACTAGAAGTTGCGTTACAGTTTTTAGTTGAGCCCATTGAACAATTGGGAGAATTGACAAAATCGGTGGCGATTGTGAGTGGCGGTCTGGATAGCTCCGGGGTTGCCTCATATTGGAAAGATAAAGGGTGTGAAATCTATCCCATCACTTTCGATTATGGCCAGCGGGCAAGACGAGAAATCGAAAGAGCAAAAGAGATAGGGCGAGCTCTGAACGCCCCTGAACACAAAATAATTGATATTTCATTTATGAAGGATCTTTACGGATCTTCCAACGTTTTGACCGATGAATCCAAAAGTATGCCGTCGAATTTCCAGAGCAGCATAATAGTTCCCATCAGAAACGCGATTTTCCTTACTATCGGAACGGCTTACGCGTTTTCGATCGGGGCGGATGTCGTAGCGTACGGTGCGCATCTTTCTGACCAGCCATATCCTGATTGTCGACCGGAATTCTCAAAGAAAATGGCGGAGGTCTTGAATTTGGGGGATGTTGACGCAATAAATGCAGGCAACCATCCTCCAGTCGAGATCTGGAGTCCTGCTATCCAGGGGCTGACAAAAGCCGAGATGCTCAAAATATCATACAGATTGCTTGCTGAGAAGGTGTACAGAACCTGGAGCTGCTATTTGGACGAAGAAAAGCAGTGTGGGACTTGCGAGTCTTGCAATAACAGAAAACTTGCCTTTCGCCTAGCAGGCATCGAAGACAGGACAGACTATATTCTATGAATTTCCTGTAAGACAATTATACCGTTTCGTTTGAAAGTTTCTTGAATCAAATTGCGGGGGTCGCCCAGCCTGGTCAACGGCGCGAGGCTCAGGTTTTCACGTATTAGATGAGACACCTCGTCCCTTAGGGGTTCGTGGGTTCAAATCCCACCCCCCGCATCTGCTATTCACTAGTAAGCCCAACCATTCAATCCAATAGGCCACTCACGACAAACGCACGACTTGTAGCCGTGATAACGAAATTGAAGTTAAGTTGCACCTATTCGGCGTTCATCACACTTCGCATCCCCATACCGATCCAATTTAACCTGCAGTGAGGAGGTGTACACTCAACATCACTCCAAACCGGCGGGCTGGGCCAACTTTGTAGCCAAGAGAAAATGCCCGAGTTTCCATTTTCGGAGACAATTCTATGAATTTATTGATCTAAGGTCTAATTACCTTCTAATTAGTCCGTGAATAGCAAGTCTTCTACGGCTGCTTCTAGGTTTTGGTCTTAACCAATGCCATTCGATTTGTTTTCGCTAAAGATTTATTGACTGCAAGATCTTCTTCGAGAAAATACCATACATAGAGATCGAAATGAAAGAGCAACCTGATGCTGCTGATCGATTCTCACTTCACCGTTACCATGGGAGTCGCCTCTTGATTGTCGGATAACTCTCCGCAGACCACAGATTTCCGACTTTCACCGGCAACTCTTCGTTGGGTGTATGTCGGGCTCGTTTTGAGCTCAGCCTTTGTTATCTCGATATCCTTCTTTTCTGGAGTCACAATCTCAGATTTCGTCAACTTTGGTTATTTTCCTTTCATAATTGCCGGAATCTTCTCTTCGCTCCGGTTAGTTGTCCAGGTTCTGAGATACAGGGTGGCAGTTTTTGGTTTATCCGGAGTGCCCAAATCGAATTTCAAAGATCTTACGATCGTGAGAGTAGGCAGCGAATTCGTTTCATTGACGACTCCATCTTTGATTGGAGGCGTGGTGGTAAGAGCAGCCTGGCTCTCTCAAAAGGGGGTTGATTCGGGACGAGCTTTCTGGATCGCATACTTTGAAGTTCTGATGGATGTTTATGTAGGTTCTGCTTTTGCACTTGTAGCTTCTGTTTATGCAATTACAAAAGGAGCGACCCTGATAGGGTCATCGATAGCTGCAATCGTGATTTTTCAGATCATTTTCTATTCCATCATATTCTTGATCCCAGCGCTTCGAGGGATACCGGCGTTTCCAAAACGATTGTTCAAAGTTGCAGAGTACTTTGTCGGAGGAAGCAAAGCCAAGACTCTAGAACAAAGAGTCAACCACGCGACGCGGACTTTTTCGCTCTCGGCTCGTTCAATTCTAAAGCAAGATGCACTGCCGATCATACTCAAAGCACTCGCACTCACACTTGTTGATGCGCTCCTTCTGGGACTAGCCTTGTGGGTAATTTTGATGAGGACTGGACTGGACATAGATCTTCTATCTTCGATTGTCGTATCATTTGGTGTGTCGACAATTGCGATCATTCCAATCTCCATCGGCGGTTCTGGAGTTGCAGAGGTCACAATGCATTCTTATCTCTCGAGCGTTTTTGGCTTTAATTCATGGACGGCAGTAATAATTTGGCGAATTGTCTCATTTCAGTTCTTATTGATCCCGACTAGCATCGCATTTTTAGTCCTGATGCACAGAATAACGAGGCCAAAATCGGGAAATCAGGAAAAAATATCGGAGACTAAAGTTGAACCGGAAAAAAATGAGAATCCTTGAAAGGTACGAATGCCAAGACATCGATTCTCTAGGTAGGAACGCGTTATTGCGTAATGGTGTGCCGATCTTTTTCGGCTT